>NZ_NFUX01000011.1:0-119307 GCF_002264385.1 Paenibacillus sp. VTT E-133280 | reverse complement strand
AAGTGAAACTTATACTTTCTTATATTTTAAGATAACCGATTCCGCCACAGCGCTCGCTTATTCTTCTTTCAGGTGACGAACGGCCTTGGCCAATTCTTCAGGATCTTTCATAGAGACTAGTTTTGGGGGTGTAAGAGGCTTGAACCCCTCACTGTTCCCACTCCCTTGTCCTGGCTTCGGTTTCAGTAGATTAATTAACTCTTCATCCTCATTAGGGGTACTGATGTCTAGCTTTGCACCAAGTTCTTCTCCCTCAACATCCTGTTCATCCGGAGGCGATGATTGATACACGATAAAACCCAATACCCATCTTAGGAGGAAAGCAAGCAGAAACCAAGTGATAAATCCTAATAGGCTTCGTAATAAACTAGTACCGAGGACATTATTACTGTAGGTTACAAAAAATGTGAATACAAAACCTATCAAACCAAACAGCAAGTTTATAAAAATATTTCCTATCATCTTCATATTTATATTTCCTTAGCGCCTTTTTGCACACTGCGGATGAACAATACACCAGTGTTGCAGGCAATTTCTATCGTACGGCCATAATTACCGCCCGTGTCTTCCGCAATTAACGGAATTTTCAAATGCTCAAGAGCAAGTTTACAAGATTCAACATTACGAGGCCCGATCCTCATGGTGTCGCTCCCCCCGGCAAAGGCAAACATTTGTGATCCTCCTGCCATCTTGGCTACGATCCGACTCCGGACCGCACCAAGCTCCAGCAAACGGGATAAGAGCTCCGGCACTGCAGTATCTGCAAACTTAGCGATGTTTAATTGCCCTTCCCTAGCAATCTCAGAAGTAGGGAGCATCACATGCGCCATTCCCGCGAGTTTTTTTCCAGGGTCAAACAATGTCAATCCCACGCAGGAGCCAAGACCGGTTGTACGAATCAAACTATCCTGGCTTCCAACGTTAAGATCTGCCATCCCTACTTTAATGATGCTTTGTTCTTCAATCATTTTCAAACGGAACTCCTAGCGATTTGAAGATTTTCGGGAATGATTCCGGATCGGGTATAAGGAAGAATTGTCCTTCAATTTCATTTTTCCCCTCAAAAAAGGTAGTATCGATCAACAATGCATCATCACCCATTTGCCCAAATTGCAGCAAACCGTAGCTTAGGATGGCTCCAGCCATATCCATGGCAAGTGCAGGAACTGTTGGATACATAGAAAGTGAAGTAAAGTCTGCAAGAGAAGATAGATACGATCCTGCTAATATATTTCCAATTTCACTCAGCGCGGAAAGCTCCATTTCTCCAAGTTCTTGGTCACTCAAAATCTCGATGCCTGCAATGCGACTGAGTAAGTTCAAAGCGGCTTCCGGAGAAAGAATAAAAAACAGGTTGCCCGGAGCTTCTCCCTCCACACGTAAGAAAACTGCATATACTAGTTCTTCAGCTCCACCAACTTTGTCCGTAATCTCTTCAAAGTTGAGAAGCTGTACCTTGGGAACAGCCATATCAATCGGCTTATTCAAGAGCTGTGATAATGCGGTGGCTGCATTCCCAGCTCCAATATTCCCGACTTCCTTAAGCACATCCATTTTAAAATCCTTATAGTGCTTAAATAATTCCACAGGTTAGCCCTCTAGGCTTTCTAATTGAACGATTTCGCCTTTGTTAAGCACTTCTGACAGATTAAGCATGATCAGCAAGCGCTCTTCACCTATCTTGGCCACCCCATCTAAATACTTCGCTTTGATGCCGCCAACAACATCTGGAGGTGTATCGATAGAATCTCTGTTCAAATCTATTACATCATTTGCTGAATCTACAATGAAACCTACTTCCATTTCATTAACTGATACGATAATTACACGAGACTGGTCTGTCTGCTCCGCCTCTTCGATCCCAAAGCGACCACGAAGGTCAATCACAGGGATAACAACACCACGTAAATTAATTACACCCTTGATAAAAGAATACGTTTTAGGTACACGAGTTATTGGCATCATGCGCTCAATGGTCTGTACCTTCTCAACTTCGATACCGTATTCCTCTGAGCCTAATTTGAACACTATCACTTTAATATCTTCAGCCATGGAATGAACCTCCCTGTTCTATCCTAGTTATTTAATAAAAGCGTTCGGATCAATAATAAGTGCTACTTGACCATCTCCAAGTATCGTTGCGCCAGATATCCCTTGAATTTCAGGTAAATATTTACCAAGGTTCTTGATAACGATCTCGTTCTGACCAATAAAATCCTGTACCGCCAAGGCCACAAGACGTTCTCCCTTACGTACAACTACGATCTCTGTCTCTTCTTCAGTACTCTCATCATAATCAGGCACCGAAAATAGTCGACTAAGAGATACTAGTGGAATATGAGAATTCCGGAACTCTAACATTTTGTTGCCATGAATCGTACGGATTTGAGTGTTCTTCACGATTCCAGTTTCCACAATAGAGGATAATGGAATGGCGTACTTCTCAGAGCCCAACCGAATAAGCATGGCCGCAATAATGGATAGCGTAAGTGGCAGCTGTACTGAGAAATTCGTTCCTTTACCTGGTGAAGAATAAATGGTTACATTCCCACCCAGGGAAGAAATCTTAGCTTTAACAACATCCAGTCCTACGCCACGTCCTGAGACATCAGAAATAACTTCTGCCGTGCTGAAACCTGGTGCAAATAGTAGTTGATAAGCTTCATCATCCGTCATATTTGCTGCCTGTTCTTGCGTAATCACGCCTTTTTTCACAGCAGACTTCAATACCTTCTCTGGGTAAATACCTGTTCCATCTTCTTCAATTTCAATGAAGACATGATTTCCGCTGTGGAAAGCACGTAAATGAACTGTCCCAGTCTCTGGTTTACCAGCAGCAATACGATCAGCAATGGATTCAATACCGTGATCAACCGCATTACGCAATAAATGCACAAGTGGATCACCAATTTCATCGATTACCGTCCGGTCTAGCTCTGTTTCGGCACCCGTTACAATTAGATCTACTTTCTTATCCAGCGACTTAGCTAGATCACGAACCATACGTGGGAACCGGTTAAATACGGTATCTACTGGAACCATCCGAAGCTTCATCACAATATTCTGGAGATCTCCGCTTACTCTGCCCATATGCTCGACGGTTTCCGTAAGATCGCCATTCTGAACCTCTGAAGCCAGCTGCTCTAAACGAACTCGGTCAATCAGAAGTTCACTAAATAGATTCATTAGCACGTCTAACCGTTCGATATCTACGCGAATCGTACGTGAAGGCGCCCCTCCTGTTTTGGCTGCTCCTGGCTTATTACCCTCATCTTTGGTAGGCAATGGTTTAGATGCTACTGGAGCAGCAGGAGCTGTTTCCTCTACAGTGGCTGTTGCGGCAACCTCTGACACGGCTGCTGCCGATTCTTGACCAAGCATTTTCAAGGATTCTTGATCTAGTGCTACTGCTGTTACTTTATCAATTTCAGACAAATTCATAATCATTGCCTGAATCTGATCAGCGGTTTTTTGGGTTATGTAATAGAGTGAGAAGCTTTGGTCAAATTTCTCTTGTTCTATATCTTGAACGGATGGGAAGGATTTAACTACTTCACCCGAACGTTCGAGCAGATCAAACACCATGTATGCACGTACAGCCTTAAGTTGACAATCCTTTCGGATCGTTACGTCCACATACAATGCATGATGCCCTTCCTGAATCGATTGTTCCAGAACA
Organism: Paenibacillus sp. VTT E-133280; assembly: GCF_002264385.1. Classification (NCBI taxonomy): domain Bacteria; kingdom Bacillati; phylum Bacillota; class Bacilli; order Caryophanales; family Paenibacillaceae; genus Paenibacillus; species Paenibacillus sp. VTT E-133280. Next base: position 115,628 of record NZ_NFUX01000011.1, on the reverse strand, counting down.
GAAAATTGGAACTCATCTAAATGAATCGGAGTTTCAGCTGCTTGTGCAGCAGGCGTATTAGCAGCAGAGGCTGCTCCGCCTTCAACCGGAATCTCACCCCGGACGATAGCCTGTAAGGATGAGACAATGGCTGATACATCTGCTTTACCTTCGCCGCCTCTAGTAATATCCTCAACCATAGACTCTAAGGCATCCAAACTTTTGAATAACGTATCAAAAATAAAATCCTGCATGCGCAGCTTGTTATTACGTACAAGATCTAACACATTCTCCATTTGGTGTGTAAGTGAAGCTAAATCTTCAAAGCCCATAGTCGCTGCCATACCTTTTAAGGTGTGCGCAGAGCGGAATATTACCTGTACGATACTAAGATCCTCAGGATTCGCTTCCAGCCCCATCATGCTCTCGTTCAATGACTGCAGATGATCATTCGACTCATCAATAAACATGGATAAATATTGGTTCATGTCCATAGTAGAGCTCCTCCCCTTCGAGTTCGCTTTTCCGTTATTTAACGGCTTGCACTAGCCTTGGAGCAATTTCTTGCAAAGGCAGTACATATTTGACGCACTGCAATTCCACCGCAGATCGCGGCATCCCGTAAACGACGCAGGTCTCTTCACTTTCAGCAAATGTTGAGGTAACCCCTGAGTCATAGAGAGATTTCATCATCCTAGCACCATCACTACCCATCCCTGTCATCAACAACACGTGCCGATCCAGAGATGTGAGTGGAAGCAATGATTCGAATAAAACATCCACTGAAGGTCGGTGGCCATTTCGCGCCTCCTCCTTCGTGAGTACAACTGCATATTGCCCTTTAGATGTTGGGGTAACTTGTAAATGATAGCCTCCAGGCGCAATGTAGGCTGCTCCTTTTCGTAATATCATCCCCTGCTCTGCTTCTAACACTTCTAGCGGACTGAATGTATTCAGACGCTGAGCTAGTGATTTCGTAAAGTTAGGCGGCATATGCTGCACAATGACAATAGGAGCCGGAAAATCCGCTGGAATTTTCTCCAGGAGTACCTTCAGCGCACGAGGTCCGCCTGTAGAACAACCGACAGCAACTAATTTGTGCAAATTCTTGCTACCAACCATTCGATCCGGAGAAAGTCCCGGAGGATCAGAAGATACCTCCACTAAAGACTCTATCACCGGTTTGGGCGGAATGGATTTATTCTCTACTTTAGTCTTTGGTTTAGACTTTTCGATTAACGGTGTTTTAGCAGAGATGATTGGTTTGGTTGCTTTTTTAGGGATAATACTATCTACTGGCTGTTTCCCCCGAGGTTTTCTCATTCCTTCATCTTTGAGAGAAGATTTGAGTGCTGCCTTGGATTTTTCCGGTAACAATCTCGGTGCAGTCGGCAGTAATGGCTCTAAAGGCGTGATGTCAGGCATCCTAAAAGCAGATGCTCGCGCTTCACGTTGCTCTCGAGCCAGCATAGCTTCTTTCATTTGCTCTCTTAGAGATTCCCCTACGACCGTAATATCCTGGGAATTTGATATCGAAGGTTTACGAATGAAATCAAAAGCGCCCCATTCCAGTGCAAGAATGGTTTCCTTCATGCCCTCTTCATTGATGCCTGACAGCATAATCACTGGCAGCGGATCTGACGCCATTATTATTTTCAGCGCTTCCAGGCCGTTCATCTCCGGCATTTCCACATCCATAGTAACTAGATCCGGCCGAAGTTTGTTTATTTTCTCGATAGCCTCGCGACCATTTGTGGCTGTTGCCGTCACCTGAAAGTCAGCGTCATTTTCAATTAAATCGGAAATGATCTTGCGCATAAATGCAGAATCATCAACAACCAAAACTTTATATGGCTTCATATCATTTCCACCTCTGTTCCAGATTCAGAACAATTATTTACTTCGCTTCAACCATTTATGGATAAAGCCTTTAATGCCTTGAACTTTTGTATCTTTTTTACCATCTATGGTCAAATAACTTAGGGCTAGCCGATGTATATCTTTTGCAGCAACACTGTTTGGAAAAGCCAATGAAAATGGCGTCTGCCTTTTGACAGCCTGCACTACATGGGCATCTGAGCTTATATGACCAAGATAGGAAACATCTAATTGTAAAAAACGACTGGCTGCCATACGGATCTTATCACTTGTCACTGATGCTTCTCTCTCATCACCCGCTTGATTCACGATCAGTTTAAAAGAAATCTCCGGATACGTCCGATTCACAACCTTCATTAATGCGTAAGCATCTGTAATAGCAGTTGGCTCTGGTGTTGTAACTACTAGGCAATCGTCCGCAGAGGTTATAAACTTCATCGTTTCCTTAGATAATCCAGCACCTGTATCAAACAAAATATAATCCATGCTGTCCCCAATAAGGGCTATCTGAGCTGTGAAATAATTAAGGTCCGATTCCGAAAGAGAAAACAACTCATCCATGCCCGATCCACCTGCTATAAAAGGAAGCCCGTTCGGTCCTAACTGAATAATCTGCTCAATATCCGCTTCTCTTTTTAACAGATGATATAGGTTATACTTCGCCGATACGCCCATTAACACGTCTATGTTAGCCATGCCAATATCTGCATCAAACAGCAATACCCTCTTTCCCATTGCTTTTAAAGTTAAAGCGAAATTAAGTGTAAAATTCGATTTCCCTACGCCACCTTTACCACTACAGACAGTAATGATACGGGCGGATGTTTCCCCTTTTTCAGCTAGTTTAGGCTCCTGACTGGATACAAGCTGTCTCAAGGATTGTGCCTGATCCATCATGATTCACCTGTTCCAAGAAGCATCTCACTAAGTTGTTCTTTGGAAGCCATCAATAAATCGTCAGGTACATTTTGACCATTGGTCATATAAGATAATGTGAGAGGGAAATCATTCAGGACGTTAAAGAGTGGTCCATAACTTCCCGTCTCATCTAGCTTGGTAAAAATAACTTTATCCAGCTTGTACCTGCCGAAGTGCTCTGCAATCAATTTCATATCACGGCTTTTCGAAGTTAAGCTGAGCACAAGATAGGTCTCACTTCTTAATTCCTTCGCTAACAAGCTTTGAAGTTCTGCTACAAGCATATCATTACGATAATTCCGTCCAGCTGTATCCATAATTACAAGATCACAACTCTCCAATCGAAAGAGTGCTCTTTGTAAATCTCCGGGAGATTGTACAACCTCTAGCGGAACATTCAGGATAGCTGCGTATGTACGCAACTGCTCCACAGCTGAAATCCGATACGTATCAGAGGTGATAAAACCAACCTTGCGTCCGTTTTTGAATAGCTGTTCAGCCGCAAGCTTGGCTATGGTAGTAGTTTTCCCTACTCCTGTGGGCCCTGCAATATATACGATTTGGGTATCATGTGCAATTCCATCAGCGATTCGCCCTGACAGGAATCCATCGAGCTGTTCTTTTAAGGACTCCTGAAATTTCTCAGGGCCCCAAGTCCGCCCTTCTTCCGCCCAACGTTCGGAGATATTACTGATCCACTCTTCAACAAGTACAGTGTCCATCTCCTGCTCAATCAAAAGATCTCTAAGCTGCTGGAGACTATCGGGTAATTCTCTTGCCCCTGAAGACTGCCTCGCGATTCGTTCCATCCAAAGCTTCATATCTCTAATTTCACGAAGAACATCATTCTCGAGCGCCGAGGCAACCTCTGGCGTTTGATCTAACCCTAAAGATTCATATAAGGCTGATACTGAGGTAGCTTCATCTGAATTGGATTCAAGCGATTTCTGATCAGGCTCTGGATGTTTGGCTGTCGATTCTTTTACATCAATAGCTTCCGACAAGGCAGCGGCGATTTCTGCAAAGGACCGAGGCTCTTCCGGCTTTTCCAATATGACAGTAGAAGCAGATGATGAAGATGTAGCTTTTTGATAGGCTTGCGGGACAGCGCTGCGCGGGATGTTCATCGCAGGCTTCACAGGCTTTTCAGGAGCACTCTCCTTTTGAGCTTTTTCTACAGCCGCTACAACCTCTATTTTTTTCTTTTTAAACAATCCTAAAAATCCGCCAATCTTGATTTCTTTAGTACTTAAAATTACAGCCTCGCTTCCAAGCTCACTGCGAATGGAATGCATGGCGTCAGGCATCGTATCCACCACATAACGCTTCACTCTCATAAATTCACCACTCCGACGCTTTGTATTTCAATGTTAGGCTCTAGTTCGCTATAAGACAGTACAGGAATATCCTGCATGGTCCGTTCAATCACCTGCCGCAAATACATACGAATGGTTGGTGATGTTAGTACAATGGGCTGTTGTCCTGACTGCAGCAGACGATTGATCTGTTCACTTAACCGCTGATAGATCGTTTGAGTCGATGCTGGATCCAATGCCAGATAACTGCCCTGTTCAGATTGCTGCACACTCTCAGAAATTTTCTTCTCTAGGTTAGGTCCCACCGTAATAACTTTCAGAGTCTCTCCAACTTGCGAAAATTGCTGAGTAATCTGTCTGGACAAGGATTGACGGACATATTCGGTAAGAATATCAGGATCCTTGGTGTACGTCCCGTAATCCGCCAACGTCTCAAAGATAGTAACCAAATCCCTGATGGATATTTTCTCGCGCAGCAACTTGGCAAGTACCTTTTGAACATCCCCAACCGCTAATACCGAAGGAATAAGATCATCAACAAGCACAGGATAATTGTCTCTTAGGTTATCCACCAACATCTTAGTTTCTTGTCGTCCTAACAACTCATGTCCATACCGCTTAATCAGCTCCGTCAAATGTGTTGCAACAACGGATGGTGGATCTACTACGGTATAGCCGGACAATTCAGCCCGCTCTTTAACCGATTCGTCAATCCATAACGCAGGAAGTCCAAAGGATGGTTCAATGGTCTCAATACCGTTTATAGATTCATCATCATAGCCTGGACTCATGGCTAAGTAGTGATTAAGTAATAATTCACCGCCGCCGACAGTATTTCCTTTAATTTTTATGACATATTCATTCGGTTTTAGTTGAATATTGTCGCGAATGCGAATAACAGGTACTACAAGACCCATTTCAAGGGCACATTGCCGTCGAATCATGATGATACGATCTAGTAAATCTCCACCCTGACCTGTATCTGCCAAAGGTATAAGACCGTAGCCGAACTCGAATTCAATAGGATCTACAGAGAGTAAATTAATTACACTTTCCGGACTTCGTACCTCTTCAATCTGTTTTTCTTCAACAAGCTGCTCTTCGGCAATCTGTTTTCGATTTAAATTTTGTCCCATACTATAGGCTGCAAAAGCCAGCAAAGCAGCTAGCGGGAGCGTAGTAATCATATGTATAGGTGTAAATAGACCTAGAAAAGCAACAGTAACTGCAACAATATATAACAACTTTGGATAGGACAGTAACTGACCTGTTAATTCTTCTGCCAGATTACCTTCCGATGAAGCTCTAGTAACGATAAGACCTGCTGCAGTCGAAATGAGCAAAGCAGGAATCTGGCTGACTAGACCGTCCCCGATCGTCAATACGGAATAAGTAGATAACGCAGTAGAGAAGTCCATTCCGTGCACAACCATACCGATAATAAATCCACCAATAAGATTGATCAACAGAATAATGATACTCGCAATCGCGTCTCCTTTAACGAATTTACTCGCACCATCCATGGCTCCGAAAAAATCCGCTTCCCGCTCAACATTGCGGCGACGCTCACGTGCCTGTGTTTCGTTAATCATGCCTGCGTTAAGATCGGCATCAATACTCATCTGCTTGCCGGGCATTGCATCCAGGGTAAATCTCGCCCCTACCTCAGCTACACGCTCTGAACCTTTAGTAATAACAATAAACTGAACAACTACCAAAATCAGAAACACGATAAATCCAACGGCAATTTGTCCGCCGGCGATCCAGCTACCGAAAGTAGATACCACGGAACCGGCATCTGCATAAGTCAGGATCAATTTCGTTGTCGAAATATTTAGTGAAAGACGAAACAATGTCGTAACAAGCAATAATGAAGGAAAAATTGAAAATTCGAGTGCATTCTTCGTGTTCATAGCCACTAGTATGATAATTAATGCTATAGAGATATTAATAACTAGCAAAACGTCCAAAAGCCAGGACGGGATAGGCAGAATCATCATAAGCACGATACCGATGATGCCTAGCAAAACTGTTAAATCTTTAGCTTTCAATGTCCTAACCCCCCGCCTTATTTCCTCTTACCTTTAAGTTTATATACATATGCCAGCACTTCAGCTACAGCCTGAAACAGATCATTTGGAACGACATCTCCAATTTCTGCTCTTTGGAATAATGCCCGTGCCAGCGGTTTGTTTTCCATAGTCACGACGCCATGCTCTTTAGCCAGCTCCCGAATACGAAGTGCTACATAATCCTGCCCTTTTGCAATAATCTGTGGCGCCTCCATTTTGGAGCCATCATATTTTAGCGCAACAGCAAAGTGAGTTGGATTCGTAATAATTACATCCGCGTTAGGAACTTCCTGCATCATACGCTGCATGGCCATTCTGCGTTGGCGTTCCCTGATCTTACCTTTAATTAGAGGGTCACCCTCCATTTTCTTGTATTCATCCTTAATATCCTGCTTAGACATTTTCAGGCTTTTTTCGTGCTCGTACTTCTGATACATAAAATCTAGAATAGCCATAATTAGCAGGGCAACCCCGATTTTCAGTCCAAGACTCATCGTCAGCTTGGCCGCAAACTTAAAAATCCCCTCCGCACTGATATGCGACAGGGATGCAAAGTTCTTCTTTTCTCCCCATAAAGTGCTATATACCAGATAAGAAATAATTAGAAGCTTAAATATTGATTTCAGGAATTCTACAAACGAACGCATAGAGAAAATATTTTTGAATCCTTTTATCGGATTAATCTTACTGAATTTAGGAGTAATCCCCTCTCCTGTAGCCATAAAGCCCACCTGCGCCAAGTTGGAAACAAGTGCCATAACAAACGCAAATCCAAGTAATGGGGCTAGCAAAATCAAGATTTGCAAGCCATACTGATTAAATAGCAGCGTTATATTCTCAGGTGTAACATCCAGCATCATTCGATTCTGAAAAACGTCCGTGTATAGCTTCATAAAACGCTCTTTCATAAAACCACCAAACATCATCAAGCTAACTACCGCAGCTAGCAATACAACCGCACCAGACAGCTCAGCACTTTTGGCTACTTGGCCTTTTTTACGAGCATCCTGCCGTTTCTTCGGGGTTGCTTTTTCCGTCTTTTCACCGGCGAAGAGTTGAAGATCTAGTCTATAACGCTTCGTCTTAGGCATAATACTCTCCCCTTACGGTCACCTACGGCTTCTTCCCCATGAGACCCAGTAAATTCTCCATGGATTCGAACATGATTTCGAAGAGATTCTGAAACAACACAGCCAGACCTGGCATCAGCACTAAAAGAAGTGCAATGCCTATGATGATTTTTAGCGGAACCCCTATAACGAATACATTATATTGCGGAGCCGTTCTCGCCAAAAAAGCAAGACCAACATCGGTCAGAAACAGTGCAGTCACTAATGGAGCCGACATCTGAAAAGCTAATACAAACGACTGCGCAAATGTTCGGACCAGAAACTCTGACAAACTACCATCAACCATGCGTAGAAATAAATCATTATTCATAGGAATCCATTTATAGCTGTACACAATGGCATCTAGTAAATGGTGATGTCCATTCATGCTCAAAAACATTAGCAGGGCTATCATATATTTGAAATTACCGAGAATAGGTGCTGACGTTCCTGTCATAGGATCTATGACGTTGGCAATACCGAAACCAATCTGAATATCAATGAAAGAACCTGCTGTCTGTATCGCCATAAACATCAAATATCCAATGAAACCTAGCAATAAACCTATTAATACTTCTCTCATAATCAGCAAAATATAACTAAAATCCTGCGGAATCGTAATCCCTGTTCCATTAGCACTAAAGACTACCAATGCTACAAAAAAAGATATGCCTATCTTAAAAGTTGTCGGTACCCCTTGAGAAGAAAATACAGGAACGACAACAAAAAAGGCTGTAATTCGACAAAAAATAAGCAAAAAGACGGGTAAACTTTGCAATAAGGTATCCATGTTCATTGGTTAACCAATATACATGTAGAGATTTCCTAGAATTTGGCTAGTAAAGTCAATTAGCTTCGTGATGATCCACGGCCCAAATAGCAATAAAGCCAGCAGTACTGCGACGATTTTTGGAACAAACGCTAGCGTCTGTTCCTGAATCTGTGTCGTAGCTTGAAAGATACTGATTATTAGCCCTACCACCAGACCAAGAATCAGCATGGGAGCGCTGACTTCCAGCACTAAATATACGGCTTGGCTTGCTAGACCGATAATAAACTCCGTACTCAATCCTCATGCCTCCTCTTAAGGTCAGGTGTTAAAACTAAGAAGTAGTGATTTAATGACTAAGTACCAGCCGTCTACCAGTACAAAGAGCATAATTTTAAAAGGTAATGAAATCATGACCGGGGGAAGCATCATCATTCCCATGGCCATCAGCGTACTCGCCACAACAATATCAATAATCAGAAATGGAATGAAAATTAAGAAGCCCATTGTAAAAGCTTTTTTCAATTCTCCAATTGCGAAAGCTGGCACCATCACCGTCAGTGGAATATCACTGTATGTAGCCGGTTTAGCCGATCCCGTATAACCGGTATATTTCATAAATAACAAAAGGTCTTTGGAATTGGTCTGTTTAAACATAAACTCTTTCATCGGATCAGCAGCTTTATCAAAAGCCTCAGTCTGGGTAATCGTCCCCTTCATATACGGCTGTAATGCCGTTTCATTTACTTGCGCCAAAGTTGGCGACATAATAAATAGGGTCAGAAATAGAGCAAGCCCTACCAGCACCTGATTGGGAGGCATGGCCTGAGTACCAAGTGAAGTTCTAACAAAACCGAGCACGATTACAATTCTAGTAAAACTGGTCATAAGAACTAGAAACGCCGGAGCAATACTCAGAACCGTAACGAGAAGAAGAATGGATATGGAACTGGTACCACCGCTTGAACCATCTTCATTACCGACCTGAATATTAACATTAGGTATAGGATCAGCATGTATCGGCCGCATCATGACTATACTAATGAACCCGAACAGCAGAATAGCAAGAATTAGCTTCTTTTTCATAAATTCCTCGACTCATCCTTAGTAGCATCATCCCGGAACAGCTCTTCCATTTTCTCTTTACGCTCTGGTGCAGAACGAAGCTTGGATTGCAGTGTCTCGTAAAAAGATGATGTTTCACTAAGCTCGATTTCTTCTGATGGAACCTCCCCACGCAGCTTAACCTTAACCTTGGCAATAAGCGGTGCGAGAAAATTATTCTGGTTGGAGGACTGATCCTCAAATGCTGCAATGATCAAAGCCACCTCATCTGGATCAGTGACTTTATCCAAGATGGATATGTTCTCACCAATCCCGATTAAGTAAAGGCTGCTTCCCAGTTCAATAACCTGCATCGACTTGTTAGGTCCCAGCCCTACAGCACCAAGCGTCCGAATGGAGCGCCCGCTCATAAAGGTCTGATTACGACGTCCAAGAAAACGGATCAGCAGCACAATAAGTACAATGATTACCGCAAGGACAATAATAACGTTAAGCAAATTCAGCAGGGTGTTATTGCTACCGAGCGGTTCTGAATTGACGGGCATGTCTTTTTCCTACACACCCAACGTCTTGTTGATAGCTTCGATAACGCGGTCTGCCTGGAAAGGCTTCACAATAAAGTCCTTCGCTCCCGCTTGAATAGCATCGATTACCATAGCCTGCTGGCCCATGGCTGAACACATGATGACCTTAGCAGCCGGATCTACTTTCTTGATTTCTTTCAGGGCGGCGATTCCGTCCATCTCAGGCATAGTAATATCCATCGTGATGAGGTCCGGACGCAGTTCCTTGAATTTTTCTATCGCTTGAGAACCGTCCTGAGCTTCGCCCACTACTTCAAATCCGTTTTTCGACAAAATGTCACGGATCATCATTCTCATAAATGCTGCATCGTCCACGATTAGAATTCGGTTAGCCATTTTTACAAAATCCTCCCTAAGTATGCTTATTGTAATTTCTGAATTCGGTCCCACTGGCTGACGATATCCGTAACGCGTACGCCGAAGTTTTCGTCGATAACTACGACTTCACCTTTGGCAATAAGCTTGTTGTTAACCAAAATATCTACAGGCTCACCGGCGAGCTTGTCCAGCTCAATGATCGAGCCTTGAGACATTTCTAAAATATCTTTAATCTGCTTCTGGGTCCTTCCTAATTCTACGGTTACTCTAAGCGGTATGTCCATCAATAAATTTAAATTGTTTTCATCAATATGACCAAAAGCTCCACCGTTAAGGTTAGCAAATTGTACAGGCTGTACATTTACATTGCGATTCGCTTCAGGACTAAGCGGTGGTGTCTGCCCATAAGGCATGCCTTGAGGCGGCATTCCGTAGGGTGGCATCCCTGGCATGCCATACGCCGGCATTCCTGCTGGAGGATAATAATATCCTCCTTCTGGCATTCCTGGATAACCAGGCATCCCCTGCGGCGGGTATGGCGGAGGTGTTTCTCCTGTGGGCTGTGAAGGCGCCTGTTGCACTGGAGGAGCTACAGGAGGCGTCTCTTGAGCTGGCTTAGCAGGAGTCTCTGTCGACGTAACTGCAGCCTCCTGCGCTGCAGGGCTTACATCACCCAGAAGCATCGTCACCATATCCTTAGCAAACTGGACAGGCAAGAGCTGCATAATAGTAGAATCTATTAAATCTCCTATCTTAAGTCGGAACGAAATCCGAATTAAGGTTTCGTCATTGGGTAAGCTGCCAACACCTTCACCGCTGGACATGTTCAGAATGTCGATACCCGGAGGCGAAATATTAACAAATCGATTGAAGATAGTAGACATTGATGTGGCAGAAGAACCCATCATTTGGTTCATAGCTTCCTGCACAGCACTAATGTGGATTTCATTCAATTCTTCATCTTTAGGTTCGCCTTCTCCACCAAGCATTAAATCTGCGATAACCTGTGCATCCCTAATTTTAATAACAAGTGAGTTAATACCCTGAAATCCATCAACATATTCCACGTGTACAGCTACATGCGGCTTAGGAAAGGCCACTTCAAACTCCCCTCGTGTAATGATGGAAACTTGAGGGGTGGTAATATCAACCTTTTTCCCCAGTAATGTGGAAAGAGCTGTAGCTGCACTGCCAAACGTTATATTACCGATTTCACCCAAAGCATCCTGTTCAAACGGTGTTAAATAGTCATTTACCGTTTTCTCTGAAGGAGCCAATGAGCCTTCCGCAGATTGTCTCAGAAGGGCGTCGATTTCTTCTTGGGATAAATAATCTTTACTCGTCAAATTCTTCAACTCCTTCACTGACAATCTCGTCTATTTGCACGGCTACCCGGTCCTTCACCATTCCAGGACTTCCGATGAACTTAAGCTTCTCCCCTACCTTAATCGAGAGTCCAGAATCTACATTCCTGTTTAGTGAGATCACGTCACCGACGCTAAGCCCAAGAAACTCAGATATAGATAAGCTCGATTCTCCCAGTTCAGCGACAATCGGCAGTTTCGCCTTATGAACTCTAGCCTTAATGGCTTCAAGCTCATCTGCATCCCGCGTCTTCTTCTCTGTTACAAACCATTGGTGAACAGATAGTCTAGACATTATTGGTTCCAGAACGACGTGCGGTATGCAAAGATTAATCATACCTGTTGTATCTCCAATTTTGGTGCTTAACGAGATTAATGCAATGGTCTCATTGGGCGATACAATTTGCATGAACTGTGGGTTCGTTTCGAGCGCTTCCATGCGCGGATGGATATCCAGCACAGTCTTCCAAGCTTCCTGCAAGCTCTCAAAACATCTGCTGAAGATACGCTCCATAATCGTTGTTTCGATTTCAGTTAAAGCATTAATCTTAGATGGTGCAGTCCCAAAACCGCCCAGCAATCTGTCCAGCATAGCGAAAGCGATGTTTGGATGAACTTCCATTACCATTCGACCTTCTAAAGGTTCGGCTTCAAAAATGTTCAGTATTGTCATTTTCGGAATGGAACGAATGAATTCATCATAAGGGAGCTGCTCTACTTGAACGACATTAATCTGCACAAAGGTGCGTAATTGGGCTGAAAAGTACGTTGTAAGATAGCGTGCGAAATTGTCATGAATCCTTGTAAGACTACGGATATGATCTTTAGAAAATCGAACGGCCCGTTTAAAGTCATACGATCGGATCTTCTTCTGAGTTTCTTCCTTTTTAAGCTCATCGGCATCCATCTCACCTGAAGAAAGTGCAGCAAGTAGAGCATCTATTTCGTTTTGTGATAGTACATCAACCAATTCAATCACCCCCCTATCAAAGAATTATCATGCCTGAAGCTACATAGAAGCCAAAAGGTATTTGGTGACTTCGATCTGAGTGATTTTGCCTTCGGTCAATGTCTTATTGATCAGATTAACAAGCTTGCTGCTAAGCTGGTCTTTGCCATTTGCTCCATTAAGCTCCTCAGGTTTGGTATCTGCAAGCGTTTTGATAATAATCGGTTTGATTTTGATCTCTTTTATTTTTTCGAATGCTTCCTTTGATTTCGCAGAATTCAGTTGGAAAGCGAAATCTATCTGAACGATATAATCGGGATCAGCAAGATTTGTTTTGATATCTTTGATCTCTGCCGTTAATTCGACGATTTCATCAGCAGTTAAATGTTTGGTTTCCACACTTTGAACCGCAGCATTTACATCATTCGTATCATTCGGAAAGATCTTGTCCATTAATAGAAATGCGGCTATCACGATAAGTGTAATCGCAAGTAAAATCGTAAGTAACCATGGCAGCATCTTCTTCATGTTAGCTCCTCCATTGACTGGACTTTAATGGTGGCAGCATATGTGCCTATGTCCCTGTTATAATCCCGGATCTTCGTAATAACTTCATCCGCTTTTTCAAGCACGATCAGTCTTTTTCCGGTTACTAGTGTAATATATGTATCCGGGCTTTCTTCTACCATTTCTACCAGTAGGGCATTGATCCACATCGGTGTTCCATTTAATCTCGTTACCGATATCATAACAGGCCTCCTAACAAAAATAGGGGGAGGGGTATCTCCCCCACGACTCCGCGTTAATCTTTAAAAAAGAAATTAAATTATTGATAAAATTAACGCTTCAGATTAACTACTTCCTGCAGCACTTCATCAGAAGTCGTAATGATACGGGAGTTCGCCTGGAATCCACGTTGCGATACGATCATTTCTGTAAATTCATTCGTAAGATCCACATTGGACATTTCAAGCTGACCCGAAATGATAGCGCCTGTTCCAGTTTCAGTATCATTCGCTGTCGTAGGAACAAGTTCGCCTTCTGCATTCGCATTAAGTGACATCCGGTACAGATTACCACCGATCTTCTCAAGTCCAGATGGATTAGTAACCTTAGCCACTCCGATCTTCACACCTGCTTCAGTCGTCCCATCCGCCATGGTCTGAACAATCGTTCCATCATTGGAAATGGAGAATGCTGTTACATCATCACCCAGTTGAATGGCAGTACCATCGGCATCTAGCACATGAAGTCCGTCAGAAGTAACAAGATTACGTGCAGCATCTACATGAAAATCTCCTGCACGAGTCAAAAAAGCAGTTTCCTGATCCGCAGTAAGCTTCACTAAGAAAAAGCCATCTCCGTCAATACGCAAATCTGTAGGATTGTTAGTAGTTTGAGCACTACCGGCCAAATGGAGTGTATCAATAGAAGCGATACTTACGCCCAGTCCGATTTGTTTAGCATTCACACCACCTTGGGCATCGTCACTAGGAGCTGTTACACCAGAAACGGTTTGACTCATAATGTCCTTAAACATAACCCGTCCTGATTTAAAACCAATTGTATTGACATTGGCAATGTTATTACCGATTACATCAAGCTTAGTCTGAAAGCCTCTCATCCCCGAAACCCCTGAATACATAGATCTTAACATTTGTGTTGTCCTCCCAGATTATAGAGTCCTAATAACTTACTAAGTGAATGGGACCGCGTCAGTCGGTCAGCGGCCGCCTCGGCTTTCCGTTAGGACCAGCCGGTTATGAAATCACAATTGCACTATCAATTTGCGTAAACACGTTATCTTTAATCGAACTTCCATCCATTGCGGTTACAACCGTACGATTCGGGACACTTACGATAAATGCCAAATCCTTCATTAATATCAAGGATTCTTTACTACCTTTGGCAGCAGCTTTATCCACAGCTGAAGAAATCTGATCCAGTTGTCTGCTTCCAAGTTCAATTCCTCTTTGTTCAAGACGCTTGGCAGCATGATTACTGAATTTTAGTAGTTTCTGTTGCAGTACGCTCTCAAAGGTGGCTTCTCCAGTCACAGTCTGCTTCGGTATCGAAGATCGCTGTAACGTTGAGGAATGTAGGGACGACGCAGGATACAGTTGGCCTATGGTCAGCCTGTCACTCATATTGTCGCCTCGCTTCCTCCGTTATTCTCCGGAGTATTACTATCTGTACCAGAACCATTCTCTGTTGTTGCAGGATTCTGAATTTGTGTAATATCGGTTAAAGCAACTCTGTCTTTCCCCACAACCGCATACTGAATCCCCTTGCTGACAACGATTGATTCAACATTCCCTGTCTTAGGCAGATTTGTGGCGGTATCCGTCCATGTGATATCTTTACCAATCAAGCCGGATACTGAGCCAAGAGACTGATTCATTGATGTAAGCTGTGTAGAGATATTCATCAGCTGCTCAACAGATGTAAACTGTGCCATTTGAGCAATAAATTCTTTATCTTGCATCGGTTGCATCGGATCTTGATTCTGCAGCTGGGTGATCAATATCTTCAAAAACTGATCCTTACCCAAAGCAGAATTTCCTGTTGTTTTAGTAGATTCAGGAGTTGTATAATTCCACTGGTCTTTGGTAGAAACAGGAGGAGTTGTTGTCGTCATAACCGTTCACCTCTCTTTCACTTATGATAAGTTTAAGCTTTGGCAGAGAAGGAGTTCCCTTGATTATCTTCTTCTTGCCCTGCGTTTGAAACCCAATCTTTCCATTCACCATTTAGCTCTGCGGCAAGAATGGCATCATTAGCTTCCTCACGACTTTCTTTGGAGCGTCTTCCCTGCTGGCCACTTCCAGAACCAGGTTGGCGTCCTTCTTGACCCCATTGTGAATTGAGGGGGGTATTATTTTGTGTGACTTCTAATTTTTCTACTTGGAGGCCTTGAGACTGCAATGCCGCTCGAAGCTGGTTCATTTGCTGTTCCAACATATCCTTAGCTCCGGAATGTTCAGTCATAAACTGTGCTACGAGATGGCCGTTTTGCATAGTAATCTTAACATCTACTTGTCCGAGGTTTTCTGGAAAGAGTGATATCGTAGCCTCAGCTACTCCGCCTTTTTGCACAATCTCCAATTTACCTGTAATAAAACCGGTCATTTCCTGTGCAAACTGATGAACGGGTACAGGAGCTACTGGGACTTCAGCCTTCAACGGAGCCGTAATTCCTCCCCGAAGAGCTAGTTGACCAGCCGTTACAACCTCATGTTCTCCTTCTATGATAGTAGTTCCTGATGTGGAATCTTGAGTGGATTCTGCCTGCTTTGTTTCTCCAGTTGCACTGCTTTTAATCAATGGAGTGGTAAGCTCTGCTTCAGCATCTTGAACAGCTCCTGAGGTCACAGGCGAAGTTAGGACTGCTTCATTCTTAATTGCAGCTGCTTCTCCAGCACGGTTACTAAGGTTTTGAATGGTCTTGTCCGGCGTACTGCCTTTGCTTTCAGTCACTATAGGTTGTTGTACAGATACACCAGAATTTTCATTTGAGCTGGAGTTCTTTCCCTTCCCCTTAATAGTGTTAGCGGAGGACTGTTCTAGTATCGCTGTGAAATTATTTAACAGGCTTATCCCTTTACTAGCAGCCTCTTCGTTCCCACTGACAGCAGCTTCCTGAATCATAGTAACTAAACTTTGCAAATCATCTTGAACAGCAAACCGCAGCGTATCTGCATGCTGAGCTAACGGTGACAAGCTTCCTGCCGACTCCATATCAGATGTAGCATCACTCTCGGTCACTTGACTTCCTGATAGAAGAGCTGATACCTGAAGAAGCCAAGCTTGCAAAGCTGCCAGCACAGCAGGATCGCTATTAATGCTTTCATCCAGGTTTTCAACATCAGCAGTTAGCTTCTCGATAAGATCAGAATTCTGCGTATCTTGTCCTCCTTGATCTTCTCCAGTCGTCTGCACTTCCTTTAAAAGACCTTGCAGTAAAGAGGTTAGATTTCCCAGAAGCGGATCAGTAGGTACCGATGTGGTGTTAGCTGTGTTTCCTCCCATAGTTTGCACTAATGTCTGAGAGAAAGGTACAGCAGATGCTGTTGTGCCAGTAGAAGTTGATGAGCTACCACTTGCAGCAGCTGTATTTGCGTTCACAAGCGATTGAACCACTAAACTCATATTATTTTTCACCTCCTTTCATTATTTATTTAGCACCCATCAAACGGTTAACAATCTTCGCGGTTTGCGCACTATCATTTTTAGTCATTTCGCCCAAAATTGATGAACGAACACTATCACTTACGGTATTCATAATCGTTACTACTTTATCAGGGCTAATCTTGTACATTTCCCCTAGTAGAGAAGCTGCATTGGCAGGCGTCATTGAACTAAAGGTTTGATTCAACTTTTCCTTATCCAGATTTGCACTAGTTTTAGTCGTTTGAGTAGTGCCAGCTTCTTTTTTCAATCTAGATTGAAGAGCAGCAATAGCCATATCACTCGAAGAGGTTGTTTCTTTCAACTTAATCGTGACATCTGCCGCTTTTTTAGGATCCATTTTTTCTAGAATCGCAGTTTTACTCGCTTTATTCATTACGCTGAATATCTGCACCATCTCTTCTGTAGTCAAATTCTCCATAATCGGTGCAGCTTTGGAAGCCTTCATGCCCGCGTACAGCTTCGCCAGATCAGTAACCTGCTTCTGATAAGGGTCTTCTGTTGCCTCCGTGTTTACTTCAGCAGCTGCAGCGGCTTCCGTCTTCATTCCCTCAATTTGCGACTCTAGCGCCTGAACCTTGGTATCCTGGGCTGTTTTTTCATCGGAGACCTTCTTCAACTCATCTGCCTGCTGGGCAAGCTGAGCTTTGAGCTCCTTAATCGTTGAGTTTGAGCTCACTTCCTGTTTTTTACTTTCTTCCTTCGGTTTAGAAGGATCTGTTGGCGGATCAGGAACCCATTTTTCCAGAATCGGTATTTTATTCGCAACTTCAAGCACGTTATTACGAATGTCCATATTAAAAAGCGTCAACAGTACTCCAAGCAGTACTAGCGTGAAGATAATCGGTATCATTAGAAATAAGAACCGCTCAAATTTCCCCGCTGACCCTTCATTTTCAAGTTCCATGTCATTATCAATATTAGCCACTAGCGGAAACCTCCCGGGTTAGAGGGATTTCATCGCGAAGCGGACGGTTGCCATCTCATCCAGTTCGTTTTGTTCCCGTAAACTCATACTTTGCTGAAACTGTGTCTCAGCCTTATCTTTTGCTTTTAACCATACTTTTTCGTCTAATACCTTTGTGCTTAACTGATCTTGCTTCTTCAAGACTTCCTGATGTGCACTTTTAATGTCCGTATGTTTACGGGCAATGCATATATCCAGGTATTCTACATATTCTTGCATTTCACGAATCTTCGCCATAGGTGCCTTTTGTTCTGCGGCATTTTGTAAAGATAACATAATAGCGCTCCGCTGAAAGGTGAGTTCATCCAGGCTTCTTTCTTGTGCCTGCAATTCTCCAAGCGCGCTT
Source organism: Paenibacillus sp. VTT E-133280 (assembly GCF_002264385.1). NCBI lineage: Bacteria > Bacillati > Bacillota > Bacilli > Caryophanales > Paenibacillaceae > Paenibacillus > Paenibacillus sp. VTT E-133280. The sequence goes on along the minus strand of NZ_NFUX01000011.1, from coordinate 97,806 downwards.
GAGAGCATCCATTCTGCCTGTGTCTTCTCATTGCCCTTCAAGTCAACGACTTTTTGAAAAGTATAATGAAATCTCATGATACTGAATCAACTCCTCGAGAAGTGTGAAATTAAAGACTGTTGAACTTCAGCCAGCGTAACTTTTTCATTCACTCTTTGTTTGGTGAATTCCCATATACTGTCTATATACTCCATCGACTCATCGATTTGAGCATTGGAGCCTCTCTGATACGCTCCGATATTAATTAAATCTTCTGAATCCTTGTACACGGCCATTAGTCGCTTAACATTCTCTGCTGCGGCGATCTGTTCTTCTGGCGCAATATCCTTCATTACACGACTAATACTGGAGAGCACATCTATTGCTGGAAAATGTCCTTTGTTCGCAATACTTCGGTTAAGGACGATATGTCCATCGAGTATCCCTCTCACTGCATCAGCGATCGGCTCATTCATATCATCACCATCAACCAATACAGTGTAAAAAGCTGTAATAGAGCCTGTAGGACCAGTTCCGGCACGTTCTAGTAGTTTAGGTAAGCTTGCAAATACCGATGGTGTGTAACCTCTCATTGCTGGTGGTTCTCCGACTGCAAGTCCAACTTCACGTTGAGCCATAGCATAACGAGTCACCGAATCCATCATCAGCATCACATTAAGCCCACGATCCCGGAAATACTCAGCAATCGTAGTAGCAATAAGTGCTCCCTTAATTCGAATTAATGCAGGCTGATCAGATGTAGCGACAATAACGACTGACCTCTGCAAACCCTCAGGTCCCAAATCGCGTTCGATGAAATCCAGTACTTCCCTGCCACGTTCCCCAATCAGAGCGATAACATTAACATCTGCTGATGTATTACGTGCAATCATTCCCATGAGCGTACTTTTGCCGACCCCTGAACCAGCGAAAATCCCCACTCGCTGACCTTTACCAATGGTTAGCAAACCATCTATCGCTCTTACACCGATGCTAATAGGTTCTTGCACTCGTGGTCTGTTGAGTGGGTTGGACGGAATGTTAAAGGTCGAACTATGTGGCATTCGAGCTGGGATCAGGGAACCATCAAGCGGTTGACCTAAACCATCCAGTACCTTACCCAGCAATTCTGAACCCACCTGAACACTAAGCGGCTTGCCTGTTCCCACTACATCACAACCAGGTCCAATTGCCTGCAGTTCTCCAAGTGGCATTAATAGCACCTTGTTGTCACGGAAACCAACGACTTCAGCTTGCAGCGGCTTATTTCCTTTAGAAGGATAGATATAGCACACATCACCAATGCTAGCATCAGGTCCTTCCGATTCAACCATAAGACCGATAACCTGCGTCACTTTCCCATTGATCCTCACCGGATCGAGATTACGAAGTTGCTCCTTATAACGGTTACTATCAAGCATCTTCTTCCCCATTTCTCTGCTCATCGGTGTCCAGCGCGATTCTAACCAGCTCTTTCTTGATTTCTGCAAGCTGAGTATCAATTCGGGCATCTATGCTGCCAAAGGAGGAGCGGATTACACAACCTTGATCTTTCACAGTCGAGTCAGGCAAGATCTGTAGTTCAGCCTGCGAGTCAACCGCTAATGACAATTCTTCCCTTGCTGCGTTTACGAAAGCGAACTGCGCAGGTGATACACACAGTGAGATCAGCCCCTGCTCACGTTTACGAGCTAGATTCTTCCGAATCAAATCCATTGCAAACTGCGGCTCAACCGTTAACTGCCTATCCACAATTTTCTCCGCAATATCACAGCTTAGCTCAACCAAGAAAGGTTCAGCTTCCTGAATAATGACATCCCTTGCCTTATAGGCTTCAGTTAAAACAGCACGCGCTTCGTCCATCATCGCAGCAATTTTGAGCTTCATCTCTTGCTCAGCTTGAGAAACACCTTCTTGATACCCTAGCTGATAAGCCTCCGCTTTGACGGCCTCTACCAGATGTTCATCCTGCTCACGCCGCTCTTTCCACCACTCTTCAGCCTCCGCTTTTGAGGATTCAACAATCTGTTCCGCTTCAAGAGAGGCATTCCGAACTTGCTCTTCAGCAAATTCTTGGGCATCTTTAAGCATTTGCTTGCGTGCGACTTCAGCCTCTTCACGAGCGGGATCATGATAGTGAGTCTCGCTTACAGTCTCCTCTAGAACGGGCTCCTCAGTTAGGCCCGCATAGTGCCGGGCCTGCTCCAATCTTTTCAGTACATCAACTGGAACATACTGAGAATGCTTAATCAGCTTAGACAATGATGTCATCTCCTCCGCCACGAGCGATGATAATTTCTCCAGACTCTTCGAGTCTGCGGATCGTACCTACAATACGCGTTTGCGCTTCTTCTACATCACGCAACCGCACAGGACCCATGTACTCCATTTCTTCTCGGAAGGTCTCTGCCATACGTTTGGACATATTCCGGAAAATAACATCTCGTACTTCTTCGCTTGCAACCTTAAGGGCAAGCTGCAGATCCGCATTATCAATATCACGAATAATACGCTGAATCGAACGATTATCCACATTGACAATATCCTCGAATACGAACATCCGCTTCTTGATTTCCTCGGCGAGCTCTGGATCTTGAATTTCAAGAGAATCCAGAATTGTGCGCTCTGTCCCACGGTCAACCCCATTCAGGATTTGTACAATTGATTCGATACCGCCAGCATTTGTATAATCCTGAGTTACTGTAGCAGAAAGCTTCTGCTCCAGCACTCGTTCAATTTGTGTAATGACCTCCGGAGAGGTGCTGTCCATTACAGCAATTCTTCTAGCCACCTCCGCCTGCTTCTCTTGAGGTAACGAAGAGAGAATAGCTGCGGCTTGTTCAAATTGTAGATAAGACAATACAAGTGCGATAGTCTGGACATTCTCATTCTGAATAAAGTTCAAAATCTGGTTTGGATCAGCCTTGCGTGCAAAATCGAAAGGTCTTACCTGCAAAGTCGCAGTCAGACGGTTAATGACCTCCATTGCTTTTGCGGAACCAAGTGCTTTCTCCAGAATCTCTTTGGCGTAGTTAATACCGCCTTGTGATATATATTCCTGGGCGAGGCATATCTGATGGAACTCAGACATGATCGACTCTTTTTCACTGCTGTCCACTTTACGGACATTGGCAATTTCAAGAGTTAATTGTTCAATCTCCTCGTCTCTTAAATGTTTGAATATTTGCGCCGATACCTCGGGCCCTAGTGTGATAAGCAGGATCGCGGCCTTTTGACGGCCACTAAGCCCCTGCTGACTAGCCTTTGCCATTAGTTCACCTCTGTTCGTCTGCAAGCCATGTACGCAGCAAATTAACGAATTCGTCTGGCTTTTTCTTAGCCAAACTTTCCAATTGCTTACGAACTTGACTGTCATTCGTCACACTTTCCAAATTAATAGATGGAAATTCGGTAGGAACCTGTAATGGAATGTCTTCATCTTCCTCTTCCACAGTCTTCTTACGACTCCGATAGATTAGATATCCTCCACCTGCTCCAACCAGCAATGCAGCTGCTCCGATAGCCCATAACATCCATGTGGCAAGACCACCTGGTGTTGTGTTAGCAGCGGTTCCGCCAAATTGTTGAGAATATACCGAAACCTTTTTGGTTAAATCAGCGTCTGTATATGTAGTACCTGAATCTGCGAGCGAAGCACGAACAATATTTACCAAAATGTTTTGAATTGCTGCTGATGTAGCAGCGTCCAAAGTATTTTGTCCTGTAGGTGGTTCAACTGCAACATTTATGGTTAAATCTTTAACAGTAAAGGGACTTGCGATAACATCCTTTGTAATTCGGTTTACTTCATAGTTCCTCGTTTCAGAAGATTCTTCCGAAGTTGAAGTATCCGTACCGGCTTGTGAGGGATAGCCCGCTACATCTTGTGAACCAGTGCCTGCCACTCCGCCAGTTGTATTCCCTTGACCCGAATACGAATTACTAATGATTTGTGAACTGATCTCAATCCCCTTCATGTTCTCTGTATCCACAGGGGTTACGAGATTCTCCTTCCGGTTTTCCTTGTCAAAGTTCAGCTTCGAAAATACAAGAACATCAACTTTATCCGGACCCGTAAGAGTGCTAAGGAATTGTTTCACATCTTTCTTTACTTCTTCTTCGAATTTTTTCTGAAGAGCGAAGTTCTCTTCGACTTGGCTGGAAACTCCTGCTTGTCCACCTTTGGCCGTAGGCATTAACTCGACTTCATTATTAGCAATCGTAATGTTATCGATTGGTAGATTTGGAACAGCCGTCTTAACAAGGTTGAAGTAACCATCGATATTATCTTGACTGGGTCTAAATCCCGGATTAAATGAAAGCACAACGGATGCAGATGCTTGCTCTTGGTCAGCCTGGGAAGCAAAAACTGTTTCTTTAGGCAGATTAATCAGCACTTTAGCATCCTTAATTCCTTGCATACGTCTCATTAACTGTTCTACTTCACCGTTTAATGCATTATTATACTTCACATTAAACTCACTATCTGTCGTCCCTATCATTGACGAATTTTCATTAAAGACCTTATAACCGATAGAGCCCCCCTGAACAATCCCCTGAGAACCGATATCCACCTTTATTCGAGCCGCTTCTGTGCTTGGCACTGAGATGCTCTTTCCATCTTGGCTTAATCGGTATGAAACACCTGCTGTATCCAAGTAGTTCATTACTCCAGCTGAATCTGTGCTGTCCAAATCTTGAAACGCTACTTCATATTCTGTCTTTGAAAGCTGCATGGTTAATACTACGATTATTATTAGAATGATAAACAATGTTGAAAAAAATAAAATCTTCTGTTTACCACTAAATCTGTTCCAATAAAGGGTCACCTTCTCCCGATATTGGGCAAATCTTTCATTCACAGTGTCACCCCATCCGGAACTAAGCTAGGAATTAATTAAATTTGAGTTCTCATAATTTCTTGATAGGCTTCTATCACTTTGTTCCGGACTTGTGTAGTCAACTGCAAACTCAGTAAAGCCTGTTGGGAAGAAATCATCACTTCGTCTATATTCACTTCTCCCAATACAAATTTATTACTCATATCCTTTGCTTGTTGTTCCTGATCTGCTACTTTAGTGAGTGCATTCTCAAGATAAGAACCAAAGCTCTCCATGGCATTAGCAGGAGTGGATGAAACTTCGGTAGATGTTGGTTTCATGGCAAGCTGCTGTACAGCTTGAACCCCATTAGTGATATTCTGTATCAACTGTTTCCCTCCTAAAAGTTTTGTAAGCATATGCTTCCTAGATTCACTTCGTACAAAACTCACTTCGGAAGCGTTCTATCTGTTAATTACGTTTAGCGCCCAATTTCGAGTGCTTTACTTACCATAGCTTTAGATGCATTCAGCATCGTGACATTGGCTTCATAAGAACGTGATGCAGATAACATATCTACCATTTCTTTGGTAATATCTACGTTTGGCATATAGACATAACCTTCGGCATCCGCATCAGGATGGCTTGGGTTGTACACTGGCTTTAACGGTGAAGTATCTTCTATAATGGACTGCACCTTTACACCTTCATTACTACTACCATTTAATTTCGAATTTAGTATATTCGAGAACTTATTGCTTTCGGTAGCTTCCATAACAACAAGCTTTCGACGGTATGGAACGGCTTTGCCATCAACCACCGATGCTCTTGTAGTTTCCGCATTGGCCACGTTGGAGGAAATCACGTCCATCCGCAATCGTTGAGCTGTTAATGCTGATGCACTTATCCCAAAACTACTCCCAAAGTTCATGCAATCTTATCCTCCTTGAATTACAGCTCGCATCATCGAAATTTGACTGTTGATCTGCTCGACATAAGAACTATACCTGAGTTGGTTCTCAGCACTTAACGCCATTTCTCGTTCTACATCCACATTGTTGTCGTTATTATTCATCGAGGTAGTTTCATCCGTACTAACGACAGCTGCTGGTACAATTCTGTTGGTACCAAATTGAAAATGTCGGGAGTCCGTTACCTTCGCGTTAAGTGTAGGTTTTATACCACTTTCTTGTTGCTGAAGGAAACTTTCGAATGAAACATCAGAACGTTTGAAATTTGGCGTATCTTCGTTAGCCACATTATTTGCTAGAACATTTTGTCGTTTGTAGGCAGCATCAATGCCTCCCTGCAATCGTTGAAAACTGACACTATTCAGCAATCCCAAGATAATTCCTCCTTTCAAAGCTATCATAATGAAATGAATTCCACAACTTTCCTTAAAAAACCTGCTTGTTTTCGACAAATAAAGTATAAAAGTCCTCAATTTATCGATTTCTACGTCGAACCTTGTCGCAAAGTATAACTTATTAGTATTTTCACATACATTGATTTTCATTTAATTTGTATATTATTACAATAAGAAATAAGCCCTATCTTTTTAAAAAAGACAGGGCTTTAAGCACTTTATTGCTATTTTATTCCTTTTTTAACTCAAAATTATCTTTTTAATTGCATCTTTTTACATTTTTTTACCTATTAATGACACTAAATTGTAATTTTCTAATTCAATATGCCCAAATTCAAAAGAATATAATTTGTCGCATTAAAGAATATACTGACTTAAATCACGATCCTGTGCAATACTTGCCAATTTCTCACGCACATACTCTGGTGTAATAACCATAGTATCCAGAGTTAGCTCAGGTGCTTCAAAAGAAAGATCCTCCAATAGCTTCTCCAAAATCGTATGAAGACGCCGAGCACCTATGTTTTCCATATTTTGATTCACTGAAGCAGCTATTTTGGCAATTTCATAAATAGCATCTTTCTGGAACTCAACTTCAATGTCCTCAGTTTTTAACAAATTAACATATTGTTTCGTCAATGCATTCTCTGGCTCAGTTAAGATGGATACAAAATCCTCCAGTGTCAGACTGCTTAGCTCTACGCGAATCGGAAAACGCCCCTGAAGCTCTGGAATCAGATCAGAGGGTTTAGCTACATGAAAAGCCCCGGCAGCCATGAAGAGCACGTAGTCCGTCTTCACAGGACCGTATTTTGTCATGATTGTAGAACCTTCTACAATTGGAAGGATATCTCTTTGCACACCTTCACGTGATACATCAGGGCCCGAACCCTTACCTTGACTTGCAACCTTATCAATCTCATCGATAAAAATAATACCCGATTGTTCAGCGCGTGTCACAGATTCCTGAATGACATCATCCATATCAATCAGTTTAGTTGCTTCATCCTGAATTAGCACTTTACGAGCCTCACGGATAGGAAGCTTACGCTTCTTCGTCCGCTTCGGAAGCAAGCTACCAAACATTTCTTGCATATTCATCCCCATCTGGTCGTTCCCTTGCCCTGCAAACATATCCAGCATAGATGGCGCTGTATCCTCAACATCTATTTCAATGATATCTTCTTCCAATTGACCAGCAAGCAGCTTAAATCTAATCCCGCGACGGCGCTCGCTTAAGCTTCCATCTGGTTCGGAATCTTCTTTAGAATCCTCTTGTGCAGAATTCCCGCCAAAAATCATCTCAAAAGGATTCTTCTGAGATTTATTCTTTGAAGACGAAGGCACTAAAATAGAGACAATCCGCTCATTAGCCAGCTCTTCTGCACGGTCCTTCACCTTTTCCGTGCGCTCTAGCTTCACCATACGAATAGAGGTCTCCACTAAATCACGCACCATAGACTCCACATCTCGACCTACATAACCCACCTCAGTGAATTTGGTAGCCTCCACTTTGATGAACGGAGCATTAACAAGCTTAGCTAAACGCCGGGCAATCTCGGTTTTCCCCACACCAGTAGGTCCGATCATCAAGATGTTCTTAGGAACAACTTCATCACGCAGTTCCTCAGCCAGCAGACTGCGCCGATAACGATTACGAAGGGCAACAGCTACCGATTTCTTAGCTTGTTTCTGACCTACAATATATTTATCCAATTCAGCTACGATTTGACGGGGTGTTAGCGATTGATTCACCATCGTGAATTCCTCCTTGTCTCTATGGCACTGAGCCTATAATTGCTCAACAATAATATTGGAGTTAGTATACACACATATTTCTGATGCAATCTGAAGAGCCTCACGAGCAATATCCGCAGCAGCAAGATTTGGAGCATGACGTTTGAGCGCGCGACCGGAAGCAAGTGCAAAATTACCACCGGAACCAATAGCGAGCACATCATCATCTGGCTCGATAATTTCACCATTTCCGGAGATTAAGAGCATTCCTTCCTTGTCCATAACAATCATTAATGCCTCAAGTTTACGAAGAATACGATCTTGACGCCAGTCTTTCGCTAATTCTACGGCTGCCCGTTGCAGGTTTCCATGATGCTCCTCCAACTTACCTTCGAATTTTTCGAACAAAGTGATAGCATCGGCAACAGATCCTGCAAACCCTGCTATTACTTGTCCCCTGTATAAGCGACGAACCTTTCTGGCCGTCGTCTTCATAATTACACTCTCTCCGAATGTAACCTGACCATCACCTGCTATAGCTGCCTGTCCGTTATGTCTTACAGCACAAATTGTAGTCGCATGAAAGCTGGGTACCATGATTGCAGTTACCTCCTTAAGATGGGCTTTGTTAAAATATAAGAAGTATACGTTTCACGTTGTTCTTCATTATCCTTATATTTTTCGCTTAAACGCTAACGCTTATCATCCTTATTAGGACGCCGAAGGCGCTTATTCTTGGGTATCGATAACCTCCGGCTCTATATAAGCGAGGCCCGTACGATTGGCGTACTCGGCAAGACTGTCTAGTGCACGATGCGCTAACATCTCATTTTTTTCTTTCTTATTACGGATTTTCTTCTCCACCTTCGGTAGAAGACCAAAATTGGCATTCATAGGCTGAAAATGCTCCGGATCAGCGGAAGTGATATAAGCAGGCATACTACCGAGCACCGTGTCTTGCGGGAAGATCAGTCCTTCTTGACCGAGTGCGGCTCTAGCAGCGTTAATGCCGGCAATCAGACCTGAAGCTGCTGATTCCACATAACCTTCCACACCAGTCATCTGTCCAGCAAAGTACAGCCTTTCTTTACCCTTCATTTGATAAGTAGGATGCAAGAGTTTAGGAGAATTAATAAAGGTATTTCTGTGCATTACACCATATCGAACGTATTCAGCGTTCTCAAGACCTGGAATCAGCGAAAATACCCGCTTTTGTTCGCCCCATTTCAAGTGCGTTTGAAAACCCACCAGATTGTAAAGCGTTCCAGCAGCGTTATCCTGACGAAGCTGTACCACCGCGTAAGGTAGCTTACCTGTGTGCGGATTGATAAGACCTACTGGCTTCATCGGACCAAACAATGCTGTTTGCTTACCGCGCTTCATCATGATTTCGATAGGCATACAGCCCTCAAAGTATATCTCTTTCTCAAAATCCTTGAGCGCCGCCGTCTCTGCAGAAATCAACGCATCATAAAACACGTCAAACTCCTCTTCAGTCATAGGACAGTTCAGATATGCTGCTTCCCCTTTGTCATAACGGGAAGCCAGATACACTTTATTCATATCAATACTGTCCTTCTCAACAATCGGTGCAGCAGCATCATAAAAATAGAAATACTCTTCACCTAATAGACCCTTAATTTCAGCAGATAATGCAGGGGAAGTTAGTGGACCCGTTGCAATAACAACAATCCCTTCCTCCGGTATATGCGTAAGTTCTTCATTTATGACTTCCACGAGCGGATGATTATGCAATGTACTCGTAATTTCTCCCGAGAAACCATCCCGATCCACGGCAAGTGCACCACCAGCAGGTACAGCGTGGCGATCCGCAGCACCTAATACAAGAGAGTTTAAGCGCCGCATTTCTTCCTTTAATACACCCACTGCATTGCCTAAACCATTTGCACGCAAGGAGTTGCTGCATACTAGTTCTGCGAATTGATTCGTGTGGTGAGCTGGCGTTTTCACCACGGGTCTCATTTCATACAATCTTACCGGTACGCCTTGAGAGGCTATTTGCCAGGCCGCTTCACTTCCTGCGAGACCTGCTCCAATTACTGTTACCTTTGCTGTATCTGTCACTGTCTTATTTCCTCCTGTAGAGACTATTATTCTGCTAACTCTTCTTCGTTGTCTAAAACTGCCTCTGTATGGTCACAAGACGTACATTGCAGTTTGGTGCCTTGCTTATTGCGTTTCTCAATCATCCAAGCCCCGCAAGATGGACATGGCTTAGTGGATGGTCTATCCCAAGAGACGAAATCACAGCCAGGATATTGATCGCAGCCATAGAAGACACGCCCTTTTTTGCTACGACGCTCTACAACTTTACCTTCATTACATTTAGGGCAAGTTACACCTATATCTTTGATAATCGGCTTCGTATTTCGGCAATCTGGAAAACCAGAACATGCTAGAAACTTCCCAAAGCGTCCTAATTTATATACAAGTGGTTTACCACATTTCTCGCAGATCTCATCAGAGACTTCATCTTCAATCTCGATTTCTTTCATTTCTTCTTCAGCAAACAATAAGCGCTTCTCGAAAGACTCGTAAAATTCGGCAAGAACCTTCACCCAATCTTCTGACCCTTCTTCCACATGGTCAAGATCTCCTTCCATATTAGCCGTAAACTCTACGTTCAATATTTCCGGGAAAAATTGTTCCATCTGCTCGATGACTAGTTCTCCAAGCTCTGTAGGCATGAATTTTTTCTCTTCAATCGCTACATAACCACGCTTCTGAATCGTTTCAAGCGTTGGTGCATACGTACTTGGGCGTCCTATCCCTAATTCCTCAAGTGTCTTTACAAGCCTTGCTTCTGTATATCGCGGTGGTGGCTGTGTAAAATGCTGCTTCGGCTCGATCTCTTGCTTATTTAAAGCATCTCCCGCTTCAAGAGGCGGTAAATACTTATCTTCATCTGTAGTTCCATCATCATTACCTTCCACGTAAACCTTCATGAACCCTGGGAATGAAACCTTCGAACCCACCGCTCTGAAAGTGGCTGTACCTGCTTCTATATCAACCGAGAGTGTATCCAGAAGAGCCGAAGCCATTTGACTGGATACGAACCGCTCCCACACCAGCTTATAAAGACGGAATTGATCCCGGCTTAAGAACTCTTTGACCATTTCCGGTTCCCGAAGTGCCGAAGTTGGTCGAATCGCTTCATGCGCTTCTTGTGCTCCAGCCGCTTTCTTCGAATACTGGCGGGGGGTTTCAGGTAAGAACTTTTCACCATACTTAGCAGTAATCAGCTCTTTAGCTTCATCCTGTGCAGTGACAGATAAGCGTGTCGAGTCCGTACGCATATAGGTGATCAAACCTACGGTTCCCTCTTTGCCTAGTTCCACACCTTCGTATAATTGCTGGGCAACAGACATGGTCTTAGCTGCACGGAATCCAAGCTTACGAGCTGCTTCCTGTTGAAGTGAACTTGTTGTAAAAGGAGCCGAAGGATGTCGTTGTCTTTCCTTCTCCTTCACTTTACTTACCTTAAAAGCTGCGTTCTTGATTGCCTCAAGGATCTCTTGAACATCGCTTTCTTGATTAAGTTCTTTCTTCACACCATTCAGCTTATGGAACTTAGCTTCAAAGACGGAATCTCGAATCCCAAGTTTAGCGGTAATACTCCAATATTCAGTAGGTACAAAAGCGGAGATTTCATTCTCACGATCCATTATGATCTTTACAGCTACAGATTGAACACGACCAGCAGATAACCCTTTTTTGACTTTCTTCCATAATAGGGGGCTAATCTTGTAACCTACCAGCCGATCCAGTATACGTCTTGCCTGCTGTGCATTCACAAGATCCATGTTAATCTTACGTGGCGTCTTAAAAGCATCCTTCACCGCTTGTTTGGTGATCTCATTAAATACAACTCGGCATTCCTGTGTTTGATCTAAATTTAATGCATGCGCCAAGTGCCATGCGATCGCTTCTCCTTCGCGGTCAGGGTCAGCTGCGAGATAAACTTTTTTCACTTTTTTACTAGCGTCTTTCAATTCCTTCAATATGGAACCTTTACCACGGATAGTAATATACTTAGGGTTAAAATTATTTTCAACTTCGACGCCGGTTTGACTCTTCGGCAAGTCCCTAATATGTCCCATAGATGCCTTTACAATATATTTACTACCTAGATATTTGCCAATTGTCTTCGCTTTCGCGGGCGATTCGACAATAACCAATGCATCTGCCATAGACTCTTCCTCCTCGTTAACACTCGTACCTCTATATTAAATTACCTTATAAATAGCTCCTGGTAATTGTGCTACCGCTTTTTTTATGATTAAAGATAACAGAACTGAATGCAAATGTCCAAAATCCCATCCTGTCCTCACAAGCAGATCGTCCAAAATAAAGGGGCCTTGATGCAGTATATGGTATAGGTGTAACTCCTCATTTGTCAATTTCTTTTCAATTACCAAATCGTCAACCACCTGTTTAGGGGGACCGCTTTCACCCGTTTTTGAGAGGTTTGTCGGGAGAAAAGAAGTGTATTCTTCTAAAATATCTAGTGCACCGGTTACCAGCTTTGCCCCCTGTTTAATCAGATCAAGAGCCCCTCTACTTTTGGGAGACGTAATAGGTCCAGGGACAGCAAAAACATCCCGTCCTGCCTCCAAGGCAGCATCTGCAGTAATGAGTGATCCACTTCTACTATCCGCCTCTACAACCACTGTCCCGTATGTGAGACCCGCAATAATTCGATTGCGCTGCGGAAACAACCCTGGATGGCTTTTGGTTCCAAGGGGATACTCTGTTAGCACTAGCCCATCACGGGAAATCAATCGTTCAAGCTCCTTATTCTCAGGCGGGTAGACCCGATCCAGACCTGTAGCTACTACCGCTATTGTGCCTCCACCGCTTCTTAGCGCAGCTTCATGACAAACGCTATCAATCCCCCTAGCTAATCCGCTAACCACTGTCAGACCTGCTTCACTAAGCTCTTTCGTGAGGATCTCCCCTACCTTCCGTCCATAAGCTGTTGGCACACGAGTACCGACCATCGCTACACTGGGTGTCGATAACAGATCCAAACGCCCACGATAATAAAGAATCCATGGTGGCTGAGCCGTCTCCTTCAATAAATCTGGATAGTCTGCATCAAAAATCGTGATCATGTTCACAAAACTTTCTTCCATTAGTAAGCGGCGGCTTGCTATCCACTCCAACGTATATATAGAAGCAAGCTGAATCGACATTTTCTCACTCAATCCAACCTTTTCCCAGTCTTCCGAGCTACAAGAAAATGCTTTTTCTGACAAGAGCCCAGCTCTGCGAATCTTGTCGATCGTTTTCCAGCCAATGCCTTCCACTTCATTAAAACCGAATAGTAGTTCCCGTTCTTCCATAGTCTTTTTCGCCCCTTAACACGGAAGGCCTAGCCTTCCCTATTTTGTGTTACACATCTTGAAAACGCAAGTATTTCTTTAAATTCAATAAATTTCTATTTAAAATAAAAAAAGCAACCTTTCATCCCTAAATAGGAACAAAAGGTTGCTTACCTCTTTAATTAATTATACACGAAATAACCTCACTACGCGGAGCGATTTCTCTGTCTTAATTACACTAATTAGTGCGATGTAAAAGCATTGAGAATACCGCGCTCTTCAAGCACACTTACGAGTGTCGAACCCATTTCAGCAGGCGTAGGGGCTACCTTAATTCCGCAAGCTTCCAGTACGGCAATTTTTTCGCTAGCTGTACCTTTCCCTCCAGAAATGATAGCACCAGCATGCCCCATACGCTTGCCTGGAGGTGCAGTTGCCCCTCCAATGAAGCCTACTACTGGCTTGGTCATGTGTTCACGAATCCACTCCGCTGCTTCTTCCTCAGCCGTACCACCGATCTCTCCGATCATGATAACTGCCTTCGTACCCGGATCTTCATTAAACAGCCTCAAAATATCAATAAACTCGGAGCCTTTAACAGGGTCCCCGCCAATACCTACAGCCGAAGACTGCCCAATTCCACGCGTGGTCAGCTGATGAACCGCCTCATAGGTTAGCGTTCCGCTGCGCGAGACCACTCCTACATAACCAGGCATATGAATATAGCCAGGCATGATTCCAATCTTACACTCTCCAGGAGTGATAACACCCGGACAGTTTGGACCGATCAACACTGTAGAACGACCTTCCATATAACGTGAGACTTTTACCATATCAAGCACAGGAATACCTTCAGTAATACAGATAACCAAATCCAGCTCTGCATCTACAGCCTCCATGATGGAATCTGCTGCAAATGCTGGCGGTACATAAATCACACTAGCAGTTGCACCAGTAGCTGCTTTAGCAGCTGCGACTGTATCAAATACCGGAAGACTAACTTCACTGCCATTTTCAAGGGTGATATTAACTGTTGTTCCACCTTTACCCGGCGTTACTCCTCCAACCATCTGAGTTCCATAATCAAGCGCACCCTTAGTATGGAACAAGCCCGTTGCTCCCGTAATACCTTGCGTGATAACTTTCGTATTTTTATCTACAAGAATGCTCATGCCTTAAGTCACATCCCTACTTATATTGTCAAATACGATAACTGGCTTCAACTTCCGAGCCATTATTGCACAAGAGATACAATCTTACGGGCACCGTCCGCCATAGAATCAGCAGCTACAATGTTTAGTCCCGATCCAGCCAAGATTTGCTTACCTAAACCAACATTTGTTCCTTCAAGACGTACAACAAGCGGTTTAGTCAATCCCAATTGACTTGCCGCTTCCACAACACCGTTAGCAATAACGTCACAGCGCATAATACCGCCGAAAATATTAACGAAAATTCCATTTACCTTTTCATCTGACAGAATAATTTTAAAGGCTTCTGTAACTTTCTCGGTAGTTGCACCGCCCCCTACATCAAGGAAGTTGGCGGGTTCGCCTCCGTAATATTTAATTATATCCATCGTTGCCATCGCTAGACCTGCACCGTTCACCATACAACCAATATTGCCATCAAGCGCAATATAGCTCAGGTCATACTTAGAGGCTTCGATTTCTTTCAAATCTTCTTCATCTAGATCCCGAAGCTCTTGAATATCTTTGTGGCGGAACAAAGCATTGGGGTCAAAATTCAATTTAGCATCTAGAGCCATCACATTACCATCCGCAGTAACTACCAATGGGTTAATTTCGGCAATAGAGCAATCTTTATCCACAAAAGCTAGATATAGCGCTTGCATGAATTTCACAGTCTTGCCTACCAGTTCATTCGGAATAGAGATGCTGTAAGCTAGTTTACGAGCTTGGAATGTCTGCAAACCTACTGCCGGATCAATGATTTCTTTAAAAATCTTCTCCGGATGTGTAGCTGCAACCTCTTCAATCTCTGTGCCACCTTCTTCAGATGCCATCATAACCACCCGACCAGTTCCTCTATCAACAACAATACCGATATAATACTCTTTAACAATTTGACAGCCCTCTTCAATAAGCAGCCGCTTTACAACCTTACCCTCCGGACCAGTCTGGTGAGTAACTAAAGTCTTGCCGAGAATTTCGGTTGCGTAAGTACGCACTTCATCGATATTCTTAGCAACCTTTACACCTCCAGCTTTACCGCGTCCACCTGCATGAATCTGAGCTTTAACTACAACAACCGGTGTACTCAGTGACTCTGCGGCTTCTACCGCTTCCTCCACTGTATAAGCTACTTTTCCATTCGGTACGGCCACACCGTACTTCTTAAGCACTTCTTTTCCCTGATACTCGTGGATATTCATAGCGGTAGCCTCCTAAAGTAGCGTGGTGACTTAACAGGCAGCCTGTTGTCATCTCGCCTTCCGTTTTGATTGCCGCGGGGTTAGGGATAGGCTGATGCTAAACATGCAGCACTATTCCGGAACCAACAGAAACTGCTCTACCACTCGTAAAAGAATGGCCTTATTTCTGTGAGAGACATTGAGTAAATCTATAAGACTAAGCTTATACTTACCTATATGCCATATAAAGGAACCCAGAATAGTGTAACATGTTTTTAAAACGCTTTCCTTAAATATATTCATGATTCGTACACATTTTTTCGCTTGGTTTCATGCCGGAATGCGAACGATCGCATTGACTACTGTTTATACTTACTTTTTACTATCTTGAGTGTTCGCCTCATGAACACGATTTAACAAGCTTTTGAACTGCTCAAGCAGCTCTACAGTCTCATCGCCGGACATAGTCGTTTCTTCCATCATTTTCCCAGGAATACAAGCCGCATTGCTTTGAAGTGCCCAGCCCTGTTCCGTTAAGGAAATCAGAACTTTCCGCTCATCTTGTGTTGAACGTTCACGTACGATCAAGCCTGCTGCTTGTAGGCGTTTTAAAAGAGGTGTCAGCGTACCCGAATCCAAAAATAGCGCCTCACCAATTTCTTTAACCGTACATTGCTGCCGTTCCCATAACACAAGCATTACTAGATATTGCGAGTATGTTAAACCGATCTTATCCAAATAAGGTTGATACAGCTTTGTGATCTCACGAGAGCAGGCATAAATCGTAAAACAGAGTTGATTCTCAATCAGCAGCTCAGGTGTAGTCGTCATCTTTTGCATATCTTCTTCATTCATTTTCATATCTTATTCACCTGCCTTATACCCTTATTTTATCATAATTCACTCATAACATCATGTTAATAGCAAAAAATTAATTTGACATTATAATTAATTGTGATAAATTAGATTGTACACAAACTAATTAGGAATTGGAGAGATACACAATGATGACCATCCAGCAAAAAATGTATGAAACCACTGTTAAAGCCGTAGGAGGAAGAAACGGTTTTATCGAATCAGAAAGCCCTAAGCTTAATCTTACAATTAGTACACCACGCGAAATGGGAGGTGCCGGTGGAGAAGGTACAAATCCTGAGCAACTATTTGCAGCTGGATATTCCGCTTGTTTCGATAGTGCACTGAACATGGTTGCCCGACTCGGAAAAGTAAAAATTGAAGGTAGCGAAGTAACGGCTACAGTCAGCTTTGGTAAAGTTGAAGATGGAGGTTTTGGCATAGCGGTTAAGCTTGATGTGCTAGTTAAAGGCGTTGATAGAGAAACTGCAGCCTCATTAGTAGAGGCTGCTCATGGCGCTTGTCCATACTCCCGCGCAACCCGCGGCAATATCGCTGTAGAATTGAATGTGCTGTAAGGGAACTATAGAGAATTATTATCTCAAACGAAGCCCTTACGGACACAGATGATCTTATCCAGAGAGGTTAACATTTTTAGCGGAGTGACATTAATAACCCAAAACAGAGCAGCGATTCGCCAATAACGGGAATCGCTGCTCTATTTAGTTTATTCTTCTGTCATTGCCTGCCGGTCTAAATTACGGTATTGCACAGCTTCCGCAAGATGCGCGGAAGTAATATCCGGTGCGCCTTCCAAATCAGCTATTGTACGGGATAGCTTAATAATTCGATCATGCGCTCGCATGCTTAAACCTAAATTTTCCAGAATGTCATACAGCAATTGGGCACCTTCACGGCTAAGGCTTGCATATCTCCGAAGGGAAGCGCCGGAAAGTTCACTATTCCAAGAAATAGGCAAGCGCTTAAACCGTTTAGTCTGTATCGCTTGTGCTGCCATCACCTCTGCATACATCTCAGCCGAAGATAGAACATGCCCCTGACGATCCCATTCCTTTGGACGAGGAACATCCACCTGTAAATCAATACGATCCAATAAGGGTCCTGATATCTTTGCGCGATATTGAGCAATTCTGGCGGGGCTGCATGTACAATGTTGTTGAGAAAGATTACTCCCAAAATAACCACAGCTACAGGGATTCATCGATGCGGCCAGCATGAATTTTGCAGGATAGGTAAAAGAAGCTCGAGCACGACTTATGGTAACAACCCCGTCTTCGAGCGGCTGGCGTAACACCTCAAGTACATTCCGAGAGAATTCGGGCAACTCATCTAAAAAGAGAATCCCTCGATGCGCAAGACTAACTTCTCCCGGCTTCGGAATACCTCCACCCCCAATAAGGCCTGCGGCCGATATCGTATGATGTGGGGAGCGAAAAGGACGTCTGCGCAGCAAACCATTGTGGGCATCTTTCAAAGTTCCTGCTGCGCTAAAAATTTTAGTTACCTCAAGCGCCTCACTCTCAGACAATTTCGGAAGGATACTTGGAAGGCGTTTAATCAGCATCGTCTTCCCTGTACCCGGTGGACCGATAAGTAGTATATTATGCATGCCAGCTGCCGCAATGGTTAGGGCTCTTTTTACATGTTGTTGCCCTAGCACATCACTGTAATCATCCATCATCTCGTTCATTACATATGAGGCGTCCTCAGATGCACCGTAAATCGGGGTATATTTAAGATGTTCCAAAGAAAGAAGTAGAACCGGAGATCGTTCATTAGCTTCTATCCCCTTGGTCACAGTTACAGGAAAAGGAAGAGATGATAAAGAAGTCATCTCTTCGGAAACTCTTCCATACCGTTGATTCTGTTCGTCTTCCCCTTTTATACCCTTAGCTGAATTAGATGGTGATTCTTCCGGGTTCGGTAATGCACGCAAATGGTTGATTGCGTATATATTTATGCCACTGATCAAAGCTGCCTCAGCAGCATTTCCTTGAGGAAGCAGTACAGCCTTAAATCCATTCTTACGCGCAGCTTCCACCATTGGTAGAACACCTGATACTGGACGCAGACTACCGTCAAGCGCAAGCTCTCCAATAAAAAGCACCTCATGGGCTGAGGGCATTATCAGTTGTCCACTAGTTATCAGTATCCCCAGAGCAATCGCTAGGTCAAAGGCAGATCCTTCTTTTCGTAAGTCGGCTGGTGCTAGATTTATCGTAATGCGCTGCTGGGGATAACGATAACCACAGTTCTTAATAGCGGCTCTTACTCGTTCTACTGCCTCACGAATCGCAGAATCAGGCAGACCAATGATATTTGTCTGTGGCAATCCATTCGCAAGATCAATTTCTACACCTATCATTACCCCCTCAATTCCATACAGACATGCACTATGCATTTTTCCATACATAAAAACACCTCGTCTCCTGAAATACACCCCTGTTTGGGTGTCACATCTTCAAGAAAAAAGGTGCTTCCTTATTTTCCGGTAATAAATTAGCTACATATCTCATTATATATATGAAATCTTAGCGTAATCAAGAATTATTAATAAACATCAAATTGCATAAACACGCATAAATAATCATTTAGACCCACATTAACCTTCTTCACTAACTATGACAGAGTCCCTAATCTGTTCAAAAGTCAATGGTTTATAGCTCCAATGCTCTACACAAATGTTAAAATAATTCTTTCCTTCATATTTTTGTCCGTGAATATGACCATGCACATTTACGTAAGGCATATGTTTATTCATATACATAGGCTCGTGAGAGAGAAAGAAGAAATCCTTATAAATCAGCGGATATTCACTAACCTCGTCAAAGCCTGCTTCAAGCCACCAATCCCGACCGCGTCCCCGATCATGATTGCCGAGAATTAAAATCTTATAGCCATGTAACCTCTCCACAATAGCACGTGTCGCTTCCTTATTAAGAAACGAAAAGTCTCCTAAATGAAACACTTTATCATCCGGATTCACTACCGAATTCCAACTCTCAATCATAGCTTCATTCATTTGCCCCACATCTATAAAGGGTCTGGATTCAAAATCAATAATCAACTTATGGCCAAAATGATGGTCGGATGTAAAAAAAACGTTAGCCATATTCACCCTTCTTTCTTTTTTGATCATAGTTTGTATGATTATCACCAGTCACGCCGCTTATGTGATCGTTTTTTATTATCGCTCTGGATCAGTTCAGCTAGAGGGGGAGTCTCTTCATTCTCAATGAGCCAGCCACGCATTTCTTTAATCGCTTCCACCTGTCCATTTCCTTTATCTCGCCATGTAAGAAGCTCTATGACTTTTATAACAAGCGCTAAGAGACTGCTAGTGCTGTTTTGTGATTTATCAGCACGGATTTTTTGAAATAGCGCCTCATTTTTCCAATCGATTAATATTTCCTCAGCTATAGTGGGCCGCATAACCGTGAAGTTCTTATTGCAATTTGCACAACAGACAACGGATACTGGCTCTGCGGTAAATTTCACTTCAATCTTCTGCTGGCAATATTGGCAAGCAAAACTAACCTGCATTTCAAAAGGTTTATTCTTCACTTAAACAGCCCTCCTCATGATGACATTAAAAAGTTACTCTAATGTTTACCCATTTCTTTTGAGAAATGACCCACTGTGCGGAGGCTATGTAAAGACTTTTTTCATAAGAATGCTAGTGCCCATAATGAATGGCGTGAGAATATGGGGTGCAGCTTAAAAAGCCTCACGTATATGCCCCAAAGAAGCGATGCTTAAATCTTCATTCAGTAAAATGCTAATGACGTCAAAAGTTACTCTTCGATCATCATAACCTTTCATATGCAAATAAACCTGTGCCGTATTTCGCACTTGATGTATTTTTCTTGTATTCACAGATTCCTCCGGAGTCCCTTGATATAGCTCTCCACTACGACTGCGAACTTCAACAATAATAATACAGCCTTCATTCTCCGCAATAATATCAAGTTCTCCGGTTCGACAACGCCAATTTCGTTCTAAGATCTTGTACCCACAGGTAGATAAGTACTGGACAGCCCCTTCTTCAGCAGCGGCTCCCTTCTGTTTGCGGTTGTAGCGTTCTCTTGTGTATGGCTCTTTCATTCCGGTCTCCGTTCACCGGCGGAACGGTCGCTCTGATAAACAAAGCTGAGGATTTCAGCCACTAGCTGATAAAGTTCAGATGGAATCTGTTGATCTAGATCGAGCTTTGAAAGAACTTCTACGAGAGCTGCGTCCTCTTGGACAGCAACCCCACTCTCTTTAGCTTTTTGCAGAATCAGATCCGCTATCGCCCCTTGTCCTTTGGCAACAACGACAGGTGCCTCGCTTTGTCCTGGGCTATATTTGAGAGCGACCGCTTTTTTGAGCCTTTGTGAAATTAGAGGTACAGGCTCATTCTCGTTCATATACGGTAATCCACTCCTTTATAAACATCAGGAACATAATCAACAAGCTTACTATGGGGATTGGCAAGTTCTGTAGATAGCTTTAATTCTGGCAAAGGTTCAGTTCTTAATCCCGACAACTGATAACCAATAGATTCTACTGCCGTTTTAATGTCATCACGCCGCTGTTCCAACAGCTCAAGCACCCAAGGATGATCATTATGCAGCTTAAGACTAACGATTCGATCAACAACCTGCACATCAACCAGTGTCTGGCCGAGCTGCTTCATATCCAAATCAAACCAGAGCCTGCAATTGGCAGCATCTAATTCACCCTTGCGTCCCCGACGCGACTGAATATGAACGGAAGCGGTCTCCTGCCCATCTGGACCTTGCAGCGGCAAGAACAAAGTTACTTGCGCGAAAGGAGCCGTTCGATCTGTATTGAGCAGCAGCTGTTGTCCTGTCAGCTGCTGCACTAGTCCGCTCGCGGCTTCTTTTACCGCGGGCGGCACCTCGCTGCTGCTCATGATCTGCAGCAGCACGCCCTTTAAGGTGTCGGTGGCTTGTTCGCCACCGACACCCGCACTGCCAAGCGCGGCCGTACCTGCCGCCGCGCGGGCCGTCTCAGCGGCGGCTATTGCGCCGCCGCGCACCGCCTGCTGCTCGTGCTCCGCACCGAGCAGCTTCAGCACCCGCCCCACCCACGACTCCGCGTCCGCGGGTGGGGCGGTGTCCGGCTGCACCGGCGAAGCCGTCGCAGCCGGGGTCTCCCCGCGCGGCGCAGCAGCGGGGGCAGGGCTTGCTCCCGCCGCGTCAGCGGGCGGGACCAGAGCGAGCTGCGGCAAGCTGCCGCGCAGCTCGGTGAGCACGCCCTGCAGCTTCGCGAGCAGGGCGGCACCACTTGCTGCGTGGGGCGCCGCACCAGCAGCAGTTCCTTCGGCGCTCACACTCGCGCCACCCGGCATAGCCCCTCTCTTATCCATCGAGGCAGCCAGACTCTTATCCGCATGTATAACATTATCCAATGCCCCATCCTTATTCAAATTCAAGGCATTCCCTTGAATCTCAACTTCACTGGAACGGATAGGATTATTCGCTGCACTATCAGCTTGAGCGCTTAAAGCACTATTTAGAGCGCCGGATATGGCAGGTGTTGATTTACCAGCCATAGACTCTGTAACAATACCACCCTTCGGGATCTGAGTCCCTTCACCTGTCTCATCAACTACAACTGGCTTGCCAGTTCCTATCTCCGTTTCATTCTCAGAAGCTATATTAAGAGTCACCTTGACTGGCGCACCTTGTTCAACCGGTTTCAGAGCACCTTCAGTTGCTCCTTCCGAAAGAGCGGTACTTCCGCTTGCGATAGTCCCATCAGCAATTTTAGTTGTAGCTTGTCCATTTCCTTTAGCTGCCGATTGTAAAGAGTCTGCTTCTGTAGCGTCCCCCTCTACAACTCCCATGTTATTCCCACTTCCAGCACCTGCAGTTACCGAGATTTCAAGTTTACCAGTATTTGTACCCATTCCAGCCTTTGATTCAGCTGTAATTGTTTCATCATTAGCAATTTGACCTGTCCATATTGTAATCTGATCTTCCAGTGCTGATAAAAGCTGATGCAGCTGCGGGCCAAATACAGCCTGCTGCAATCCTTTCACACTCTCAGCTGTAACAGGTAGTCCCCGTTTTACAGAAATGACAGCTGCGTCAAGCCACTCTGAAGCAGGCACACCAGCTGGTTTTGCACTCATTACCGCATCCAGCAAAGCTGCTGTCTCTTTTGTAAGCGGAACGCCTCCTGCTTGCATCGCTAGTACGATTTCTCGACCTGCTTTGGAATCAGCTAATCCTAGCGACTCCAAAGCCTCACCCATGCTTTGGGGAGTGACTAACGCCGTTTCACCGAGGGAGACCGGCTTCAATACGGGCAATCCGCCTTCTCCGGGTGATCCAACCTGTAAGTTCATGGTTTCTCCAGGCAGTAATGGTGTCTCTAATTCCGCACGAACAGGTGTACCTTGGATTTGCACAACCGCTTCTTTGCCTGAATCCGATACAGAGAGAACAACACCACGGACAACTTGCCCTTCCTTTAATTCTAAAGACTTCGCCGCACCCGGTTTTTGATCTCCAAGCAATCCACGGATCAATGTTCCGATATTCATACCGTTTCTCCTCCCTCCATTTTCTCTCTTCTTACTATATCGGTATTCATCCTACTTTTTTAAGCATTGCTTCTAGAATAACATTTGCTGCTCCGCGAGAATCCGCCCAATAAAACTGCGTCGATGCATAGGTGTTGGACCTAGAGCTGTAATTTGTTCCCGGTGAAGCTTGGTCGCGTAACCTTTATGTATCGCAATCCCATAATCAGGGTATAATTCCTCCCAAAGACCTTCACACAGCCTGTCTCGTGTTACTTTAGCAATAATCGAAGCCGCAGCAATGGACTGACTATTAGCATCTCCTTTAATAATTGCCTGTTGCGGCAAAGGGAGATCTACCTTTTCAGCATCGATCAGCATATAGTCAGGAGTGTGTTCCAGACTCTCTACCGCTTTTTTCATGGCAAGACGTGAAGCCTGCTTGATATTAATTTCATCAATAACATTAGAATCCACATAACCCACACCCACTGCCAGCGCTTGCTCCATTATAATCTCGTATAAAGCCTCTCTCTTCTTCGCTGTAAGTTTTTTGGAATCATTTACACCATCAATAATAAGCCCCTCCGGCAAAATCACCGCTGCTGCGACAACGTCCCCAAACAAGCATCCTCTTCCTACTTCATCTACGCCTGCTATTCGGCGATAAGACTGTTCCCAGCCTTCTTTTTCATAGGCCAACATATCTAACGAACTCACTAATTTGTCACCGCCAATTATGAATTATTCTATGATCTATATAAGTCAGCTTATCATAGTAAAGCTTACATGGTCATCTTAAAATAGGCGTTCCAATTTGATCCATTCCCATAAAAAAAGAGCCTCCGAAATTTCGGATGGCTCTTCCATACCTAGTCCATTAAACGCAGCTTTCACACCACTTAAGGCGTTTCCAGCGTAAAGCGTCCAAGCTTACCTGCCCGTAGCTCATGTAACAAGGCCCGCGAAGCTTTTTCCAGATCTACACGTCCACCGCTAATTAGACAACCGCGTTTACGACCCACAGCTTCCATAACAGCTACGATCTCATCTGGATTCTCCAGATCCTCAGGAAGCTTCTCAATGCCAAAGCGTTCTTGAAATCTAGAACCGTAGTCCTTCACCAAATATTTCACTGCATAAAAGGCAATGTCCTCAATATTTAGGATTTCTTCCTTTATTGCACCCGTTACCGCTAGGCGATAACCTACTTCTTGGTCCTCAAACCTCGGCCATAGTATACCTGGGGTATCCAGAAGCTCCAAGTTGCCGCCTGTCTTAATCCACTGTTGACCCTTGGTTACCCCTGGGCGGTCTCCAGTAGCAGCAATACTCTTACCAGCCATCCGGTTAATGAGTGTTGATTTACCAACGTTAGGAATACCAACGATCAATGCACGCATAGCTCGCGGATTCATTCCCCTTGTGATCTGCCGGTCAATCTTTTCTTTTAACAACAGTTTGACCTGCTCTGGAATATCCTTAACACCCGTTCCAGTAGATGCATCAACAGGATAAGCAACATGCCCTTGTCCCTTGAAGTACGCCAGCCACTTCCGTGTAATTTCAGGATCTGCCAGATCCGCCTTGTTCAAAATAATCAATCTTGGCTTGTCCCGCAAAATATCGTCAATCATCGGATTGCGGCTGGAAAGCGGCAGACGGGAATCGAGCAATTCTATTACAACATCAATCAGCTTCAGCTTATCCTCGATTTGCCGCCTAGCCTTCGTCATATGACCAGGAAACCATTGAATGGCCATTGCCGTCACCTCCTTTGACTTCTGTCAACTTAATGGTTAATCAGTGTAATATCCTTTATCGGCCAGAAGATTAAATCGGCCCGGCCCACAATATCACCTAGAGGTACATAACCGATCATTCGGCTATCCGTACTATCCGAGCGATTATCTCCCATAACGAAAACATGTCCTTCAGGTACAGTACCATCCGTGAACTTTTCATTCGGGAAGTCTTTATTATTATACAGAGCGTTGTTACTATGCGCAGCATCAATAGCGCCTTGGATATATGTCTCGTTAACAACTTCTCCGTTAACTGTAACTACATCCCCTTCTACTTTCACGGTATCTCCAGCCACACCAATTACACGTTTAATAAAATCTCTGCCCTCAGAAGGCACGTGGAATACTATAACCTCGCCCCGCTGTGGAGATCTAATATCGTACAAAATCTCATTTACGATAACACGTTCTCCAGTATGGAAATTAGGCTGCATGGAAGGTCCATCTACAATAAAAGGCTTGAACAAAAGCCAGCGAATCAGAAAAACCAACACTAAAGCAATCGCAATGGCCTTGATCCATTCCAAGACTTCGTTTTTGGGTTTACGTGGGTTCTGCGCGCTTGAATCCAAAGTTTCACTTTGTTCCTGCTGCATAGTTCACCGTCCTCTCTTAATACTACTCTTACTATTACTATACAACACAAAAAAACTCCTGCCAAAAACCCCTCCACAGATACTCCTTCAGGAGGCCTTTTCGGAGAAGCTGATCCCCAAGCGTATATGTCGCACGCATTATATACCAAGCTAAAACGCCCTCAGCGTCCTTTAAGGACGGTAAGCGTTTATGCGAGAAATATAAGAATAATGTATAACGTGGAACTTATGCTTTCTTATATTTTCAAAAAATAATAAAACGAAAGGAGCTTGAACTCAAGCCCCTTTCCTTTGTCACTATTCTAGCGACGAATTTCTTTAATTCTCGCTGCTTTACCACGTAGTTCACGAAGATAATAAAGTTTAGCACGACGCACTTTACCACGACGAGCCACTTCGATTTTCTCGATTTTAGGCGAGTTGATTGGGAATGTTCTTTCCACACCAACACCGTAAGAAATTTTACGAACCGTAAAAGTCTCACTAATTCCACCGCCACGACGTTTGATTACAACGCCTTCGAACAACTGGATACGCTCACGAGTTCCCTCGATTACTTTTACATGCACCTTCAAAGTGTCACCCGGGCGAAAACTCGGGATATCTTTACGAAGTTGCTCTTGCGTAATAGCTTGTAGGATATTCATTAAGGACTTCCTCCTTCCGTACAGGTGTTCTTGCCTCTTCCGGAGAGAACTTTGCTCTCCCTCATTATCCGCAGCGGACCACCGTATTCCACACAACAGAGATAATAATACCATAAAGGACGGGCTAATACAACTTATTTTTTCTATTTAAAGCGGTAGCATATCTCTTTTTTTCGCCTTCGATTGGCAATCTTTACATAGACCAACCACAGTTCCGTTATCTTGTGCATAGAAGACAAGCTTTCCATTCTTCTTCTTACAAGAAGAGCAGGGCTGCTCCCCTGGGCTCTGTTTGGCTTTACGATGACTATCCATTGAGATTACATTACTCCGTGTAGTACGCGGATAATTTTTTGTGGTATTTATTTTCCGTTTCCAGACTAAAAAATATACGCCTGTCAAAACTACTAAGGCAAGCAAAATGGCTACATATTTCATTTGGCTCCCTCCACCCTTCAAGATTTATTAAAGAAAGAAAGTAAAAAGACCGCCCTGTTCTGCAAGTGAGGTAACGGTCTATATCTGTATACAATATGAGGATTTCCGCGCCCTTTTAAATATGTATCGTAACCGTATTTATTCAGCGAGTGATCTTTCATTTATTTTAGCACAATTAAAAATCGAAGTGTAGTGAACACTTTTGAGACCTAGTCTTTGGTCCAGTATAATAACCCGCCTCCAGCCGTTTTTACAGATAAATCCCATAAGCTATACTTACAGAAGTACATAACGAAATCACATATGTCAGATCACATACACCCATATACGAGGAGGAGTTTGTTCAATGAGGAAAAGGAATAATAATAGTGTGTTAGCAGCAGTAGCCGTATTATCTATCGTACTTTTGGCGGGTTGCACTGAATTACCAGGCAGACAATCTGCCAAAAATGAGGTTGAAAAAAGTATTTCTGAGGATGCGCACCAGAACTTTGGTGAAGTTGTCAAGCAAGAGCTAGGAAAAGCAGCTGCAACTGTGCAGCAAGCTGTTGAGGAAACAGCTACTAAGGTAGTTGATGAAGTTAAAGCAGACAGCATTAACAAAGAACTCTCCTTATCGCAAGCGATCGGTTCAGCATCCGTGCTCAGCATGGACAATGCAGTAGGAGAAATAGAAGTAACAGCTGTTACAGGAGATCTGATCCATGTAAATGCAACGATCTCATCCCACAACAGCTCTCTCCATACGTCTGACCGTCAAAAGATTATGGATGATGCTGAAATTTTAGTAGAGGTTAGTGGTGATACTTTGAAGGTGTCTACGCATTCCAAAACAAGTCCTAAGAAGGACTTATGGACATGGGCGCAAGACAAATATGGATATTCAGATTTTAGCATAAGCTATAATATAGAGCTCCCCGCCAGCATGAATAAATATAAAATTACAAATAACGTAGGTCAAATTCGCCTTCGTAATTTAGAGGGTAATTATCATATCGTCAGCAACGTCGGAGCCATCAATATTGAAGGGGCTAAAATCACTGGAAAATCCACTGTAGAATCCGATACTGGCAGTATAAGAATGGATATAGCAGGGATGAAGGATGATAGCAGCCTAAAAGCCAAAACAGAGGTCGGCAGCCTCAGTGCTGTCCTGGCCGATGGTATGAAATGCAGCCTGGAAGCCAATAGTGATCTCGGGCAAATCAAGGGTGTAGAAGGTGGAAAGACCGATATCAATGGAGGCGGACCCTTGCTGTCCCTAAGCTCAAATATTGGTGCAATTACAGTACAGTAATCAGTAATAAACAGACCGTCCGGGAAACCCGAGCGGTCTGTTTTTGGTTCCAAATGATTAGATTAATGCGATGGCCAGCAGAGTGAACAGACTCAAAGTTAAGATCTGATTTCCGGCATAAGGATTTCCATAAAACGCAGAAGTATGCACAGAACCATTTCCAGTTCTTAAGTAAACATTGTATCTATCTACATCTGTAATAACGCCTTCGTGCTGTCTACCATCTCTAGTCAGAATCCGTACCCTTCTATCTTTACAACGCAAACAGTTATAATAAGCTTCCACTAGTGTACTCCTCCTTGTTCGTAATGATATAATCTATGTGTAGGAGTACAGGTCGGTAACGGCGAACTTACATAGGTCGGACATTGGGTTAATATTTACTTTTTTCGATCCTTGTATCTTTCGTATTCCTTAAGGCTATAGATAATGTAAGACCTATCTTCAGCTTGCAGTCCGCAATATCACATCCATTCGAGGAGGCCAATCTCATGAATGTAGAAAGAAAACAGTTTATTAAAGAAGGCGTACTGCGTATCACCATTTTCGTCATTTTAGCTTCACTTACTTACACCGTCCGCAACTATGCATGGGCTGTTACTGTTCTCGTATGTGTTGCGCTTTACTCACTCCTTACAGGAGTACACAAAATCTTACGCAAAGAATAACATGTGCCTCCACGAACTCTTATAGCAAGCTAAAACGCCTTAGGCGTCCTTTTAAGGACGGTAAGCGTTTGTGCGAGAATTATAAGGATAAAGTATATCGTGAATCATATACTTTCTTATAATTTCAAAAAATAACCACTTTTCGCTGAGATGCTAGATCTCATTGGAAAGTGGTTATTTAACAATAATAATAAAACCATTAGCGACAGCGAACACATTCACTGTTTCTAATGGTTTTATTTACGCGGCGGTCAATCCCTAACATTCAATCTTATGTGTTCACTCTTTAAATGGCGAATGGGAATTGCGATTTGTATAAAAATCGATAATATCATTCACGGTGCGGAGCGGCTCCGCCTCCTTGTGGATTGTGTCCACGTTAGGCTTGAATTCTTCATGCGTCTTCGTAGTCACTTCAGTTCATTCCCTTCAATAGTTAAGCTTGCTGCGTGATCAGCTGCATATATTAGTGCGGCACCTCTATTCATTACCCTAAATAGAAGCTTTTAACGCACCAATACTCATATTATTTTGAAAACTATTATTTGATTTGTTCTCAGGTACACATAACAAAAACGCCTCCTCAACGTAAGATACGTTAAAAAGACGTCAAATATACCTGTTTCATTAAATTATCACTCCGGCTTGTCCACATTTCTTAGACGTTCCAGTGTCTTTTTGTCTTTCAATGTAAGCTCTGCAGTCTCAAGCAGGTCCGGTCTGCGTTCCAATGTGCGCAACAGTGCCTGCTCTCTCCGCCATATGTCGATGTTAGCATGATGACCACTCAGCAAAATATCCGGCACCTTCCAGCCACGAAACTCGGCAGGACGTGTGTAGTGTGGATATTCTAGCAGTCCCGTGCTGAACGAGTCAGATATCGCAGAGGTTTCATTTCCAAGTGCCCCCGGCTGAAGCCGGACTATCGAATCTATAACCGTCAACGCAGGCAACTCTCCACCTGTAAGCACATAATCACCCATTGAAAGTTCATCTGTTACCAGATGCTCACGAATCCGCTCATCATATCCCTCATAATGCCCACATATGAAGATTAGATGCTGCTCTTGCGCCAGTTCCTCTGCAATCTTCTGATTGTAAGTTTTTCCTTGTGGGCACATAAGAATGATACGTGGCTTCACAGAAACCTCTTCATCAGATCCATTACGTTCTTCCTCGTTCGGTGTAATACCAAGCACATGCTCGACTGCATTAAAAATCGGATCCGGCTTGAGCACCATGCCCCCGCCACCGCCATACGGTGTATCATCCACACTATTATGCTTATTTCCCGAGAAATCACGGAAATTCACTGCATTTAAGGAAACGATTCCTTTTTCACGTGCTTTACCAAGAATACTTGTGCTGAATACGCCTTCGCACATTTCTGGAAAGAGCGTAAGCACATCAATTCTCATCATGGCAATAACCCTTCCATCAAATGAACAATAATTCGCTTGGCTTCTATATCTACATTCAGGACTACATCGTTAATTACAGGAATTAGGATGTCTTGTCCTTTTGCAGGCTTAACAACCCATACATCATTCGCACCAGGCTGTAAGATTTCTGTAATCGTACCGAGTGGTTTGTTTTCATCTTCATCCGTGTATACCTCACAACCGACGATTTGGTGGAAGTAGTATTCGTTCTCAGGGAGATCCACCAGATCATTACTCGGAACCTTCAGGAGGCTTCCTTTATATTTTTCCACTTCATTGATGTTCGTATACCCTTTAAGCTTAACGATGAACATACCCTTGTGCTCACGAGCGGATTCTACTGTTACTTCGAATTTAGAACTGCCATCTGCTGGGAGCACCTGCAACTTCTTACCTGCAGCAAAACGAACATCAGGGAAATCGGTATGGGATAGAACTTTAATCTCACCGCGAATACCATGTGTGTTCACAAGTCTGCCTACGGTTAACTCTTCTGTCATACAACCCTCTCCTTTACAAGCTTCATCTAATCTATATTTGAACAAAAAGGAGCCGGGATATACTATCCCTAGCCCCTCATTGTACGCATCATTTAAGATAAAATATCTACAGTTACGCGTTTATCGCTCTTGACTGCTGCAGATGTGACTACTGTACGGAGCGCCTTAGCGATCCTTCCTTGTTTGCCAATGACCTTTCCAACATCATCAGGATGTACGGACAGTTCATAGACAATTAGGTGATCCTTCTCCACCGCTCGTACCGTCACATCTTCTGGATGATCCACTAAAGCCTTAGCAATTACTCCAACTAATTCTTCCATAGAGGACCCTCGCAATCAGTCATTATTTCTGTTGCTTAAGCTCATGAAACTTCTTCATTACGCCTGCTTTGGAAAGCAAGTTGCGTACTGTATCAGATGCTTGCGCACCTGTTTGAAGCCATTTAAGAGCTTTTTCCTCATCGATCTTAACT
This sequence comes from Paenibacillus sp. VTT E-133280, assembly GCF_002264385.1. Taxonomy (NCBI): domain Bacteria; kingdom Bacillati; phylum Bacillota; class Bacilli; order Caryophanales; family Paenibacillaceae; genus Paenibacillus; species Paenibacillus sp. VTT E-133280. The sequence goes on along the minus strand of NZ_NFUX01000011.1, from coordinate 66,906 downwards.
ACTGCCGGTTGTTCAATCGGATTATAATAACCGATTTCCTCGATAAAACGACCGTCACGAGGGGACCGGGAATCGGAAACCACTACACGATAGAAAGGCGCTTTATGCGCTCCCATTCTTTTCAGACGAATACGTACTGCCACGAAAAATCACCTCCTTATAATAGTTTCGAGATATTAGAACAGCAAGATCATTTAAAAGGGAACTTCATACCTTTTCCACCTAGACCTTTAAGCTGCTTCATCGCATTCTTCTTAGAGGCTTTGCCGCCTCCGCCCATCATGCCTGAGAATTGCTTCATCATCTTACGCATCTCATCAAATTGCTTAATGAGGCGGTTGACCTCGGCAACCGAAGTTCCGCTACCAGCAGCAATACGCTTGCGGCGGTTATGGTTGATGATCTCGGGCTGACGTTTTTCAGTCTTAGTCATAGAATGAACTATGGCTTCAACGCGGCCCATTTGCTTGTCGTCAACCTTCAAATCCTTAATGCCCTTGGCTTTGTTCATGCCAGGCAGCATGTCAAGAATTTGATCGATCGGGCCAAGCTTCTTCACCTGATCCATTTGCTCAAGGAAATCATCAAACGTAAATTCTGCATTGCGCATCTTACGTTCCATTTCCTTAGCTTTATCCGTGTCAATGTTCGCTTGAGCTTTCTCAATCAGCGACAACATGTCGCCCATACCCAAAATCCGCGAAGCCATACGTTCCGGATGGAACGGCTCCAATGCGTCAATCTTCTCACCTAACGCAGCGAATTTGATCGGGCAACCAGTTACGGCTTTGACGGATAGTGCAGCACCACCGCGGCTATCGCCGTCAAGCTTCGTCAATACAACCCCTGTAAGCTCAAGCTGCTTATTAAAGCTCTCAGCTACGTTCACGGCGTCTTGACCGGTCATTGCATCTACTACTAGCAGAACTTCATCAGGATTTACAATGCCCCGAATCTGCTTCAGTTCTTCCATCAATTCTTCATCAATGTGCAGGCGGCCTGCAGTATCAATAATTACATAATCAAGTCCGTTATCCTTCGCATGTTGTACAGCTTGTCTGGCAATCTCTACCGGACTAGTCTGATCACCCAGCGAGAATACTGGAACTTTAATTTGTTCTCCAAGTACTTGCAGCTGTTTGATCGCAGCAGGGCGATAAATATCTGCCGCAACAAGCAATGGACGATGATTGCCCTTCTGTAACAGCTTGGCCAGCTTACCCGAAGTGGTTGTCTTACCCGCCCCTTGTAAACCCGCCATCATAATGACAGTTGGTGGCTTGTTCGACTTGGCCAGCTTCGCTTGGCTTCCGCCCATCAGCTCGGTTAGTTCCTTGTTAACGATGTCGATAATGACCATCCCAGGTGTAAAGCTGTCCATCACTTCTGTGCCAATAGACTTTTCTTTCACCTTAGCCACGAATTCTTTAACTACCTTGAAGTTAACGTCGGCTTCCAGAAGGGCCAACCGTACTTCGCGCATAGCTTCGTTCACATCATCTTCGGATACTTTACCTTTACCGCGCAGCTTGCTGAACACATTCTGCAATCTTCCGGTTAAACCTTCAAACGCCATATGCAGTTTCTCCCTTCATGCTACTCTAACCTCTGCAAGCGATCCACGATCTCCGCGAACCGAAGTTTATATTGCTCAGGCAGCATCCCATTCTCCGGCAGTCTGCGCAGTTCTTCTAAATATTTGGTACGACTCTCATGCTTCACTAATAAACCAAGTTTTTCTTCATAATTTTCTAGGACTTGCTCCGCCCGTTTAATATGTTCATAAACGGCTTGGCGGCTGATTTCAAATTCAGCGGCAATCTCTCCCAAGGAAAAATCGTCGTGAAAATAATATTTAAGAAACGTTTGCTGCTTATCTGTAAGCAGTCGTTCATAAAAGGCAAAAAGCAGATTTATACGATTCGTTTTCTCGAGCCTATTCTCCTGACTCATTAAGGGCACTCCCTTCGTCAAGGAAAAACACTTTACACCTTCACAACGTCCCTTATGATACCTAAAAGAAAGAGAGATGTCAAGCATTTTTGCTTGTCATCTCTTTCTTTATTAAAAATCCCTTTTTCACGCAATAAATCCGCTTGAAATTATTGGATCGGCAGTACATAAATCAATACGGCGAAGAAGTGTGTGACACTACCCGCAAGGACAAATACATGCCAAATCGCATGATGGTATGGAAACCCTCTCCATACATAAAAAACAGTACCTAATGTATAGAGTATACCTCCAGCCATCAGCAGGATCATTCCTCCGTCAGCTACAACAGCCGAAAGAGGGTTCCAAGCGATTACAATCAGCCAGCCCATTGCAATGTAGAATATGGTTGACATGAACAGAAACTTTTTAACAAAAAATGCCTTGAAGAAAACGCCGAACACTGCGATTCCCCAAATAACGCCGAACAAACTCCATCCAAGCGTTCCCCGAATGGCGACTAACAAAAAGGGGGTATACGTGCCAGCAATAAACAGATAAATAGCGGAATGATCGAAAAATTCGAACAAATCCTTCGCCTTACCCTCTTTGAGACTATGCACTAGTGTTGAATTCAGATACAGAAGCAGCATTGTCGTTCCATAGATGGAGAAGCTGACCACATGCCATGTCGTTCCTTTCAGACTTGCAAAAACAACAAGCAGAACAAGTGCAGCCACGCTTAATACCGTTCCAATCCCGTGCGTAATCGCATTCGCGACTTCTTCTCTCCGGCTGTAGGTGTGAGTATTTGCCATATCCATATCCTTCCGTCTAAGCTTTCTTTCTATTATACCACGCGTATCCTACTTGATTACAGTTTGTAAATCTCCGTATACTTCGCTTCTAAATAATCAGCTAAATAATCTGGACTCAGTGGTTCTCCCGTTACTTGCTCAATAATTTGTGAAGGCGTTAAGCTATTGCCGAAACGATAGATCTTATCGGTTAGCCACTCTTTAATAGGTAGTAGGTTCCCTGCAGCAATTAACTCATCAAACTCCGGTAACTCTTTGCGAAGTGTATTCAGAATTTGTGCAGCGTACATATTACCTAAGGAGTAGGAAGCAAAGTATCCGAAATCCCCGCCAGACCAATGGACATCTTGCAGCACACCAAGAGCGTTAGAAGGCGGAGTAATACCCAAATACTCTTGATACTTAGCATTCCATACCTGAGGCAAATCTTTTACAGAAAGACCCTCATTAAAAATAAGCTTCTCGATCTCATAACGCACGATAATGTGCAGATTGTATGTAAGCTCATCTGCTTCGATCCGGATAAAGGAATTTTCCACGCTGTTGATCGCCCGGTAGAAATCTTCCAACTCCACATTTGCAAGCTGCTCCGGGAATTGTTGTTGAAGATCCCCATAATAACGTTGCCAGAAAGCCCGGCTGCGTCCGATCATGTTCTCCCATAGTCTCGACTGAGATTCATGAATCCCCATCGATGCACCTTGTGCCAGTGGTGTTCCAACAAAATCCTTGCTGATATTTTGCTCATAAAGCGCATGTCCGCCTTCATGCAGTGAACTGAATATGGCACTAGTCACATTATCAAGCAGGTAGGCGGTCGTAATACGAACGTCGCCTGGATTCAATCCTGTAGCAAAAGGATGCACACTCTCATCTAAACGACCCGCGTCAAAATCGTAGCCCATTTGCTCTAAAATAAAGTTGCCGAACTTTTCCTGCTGTTCTTTAGGGAAGATCTGCTGCAAAAAACTTGTGTCCGGTTTATTCGGCGAAGCAGCGATAGCTTCTACCAATGGAACCAAGCGGCTGCGCAGACGGCTGAATACTTCATCTACTTTCTCTACTGTTAGATCAGGCTCGTACATATCCAAAAGCGTATCGTAGCGCGTTCCCTTTATACCCCAGTAGTCGATAAACTCTTGCTTTAGAGCAACGATCTTGCTTAAGTAAGGCTCAAAAGTGACAAAATCATCGTTCTCCTTGGCTTCTTCCCAAATGGTTTGAGAATGCGCGGATAGGACAGCGTACTCCTCAAATCTTTTGGAAGGGATGCTCTTGCTGCGCTCATATTCTTTACGGCAATCGGTAACGATTTTCTGCTGATCATGAGTTAGCTGGCTAATCACTTCAGGACGGGTAAAAAATGCTGTAAATTCTCCCATTTCCTCCGAAATACCAAGTCTAAACAGTTCTCCACTTAGCATCCCTATCGTACCCGAACGAACCTCTACGCCCTTACGCGGCGCACCGGTGCGCAAATCCCAGTGAAGTAATTCTATGGCCTCTGAATATCCACTTATTTTTGATAATAACTCGCTAAATTTTTCCCACTGTTCCTTCACTTGCTGTTCCATTTTATTACACCTGCTTTCTCTGTTTTGCCGACTCCTCTTGATGATACTTTTTTGAATGAGTATAATCAACTTCAGAGATTACATCTCTAATTTAAAATATTCAATGGGTTACATAAGAAGCAAGACTTGCTTCGCACAAAATTTGAAGGAGCGTGAAGCGGCTATGATGATTCAGGTTACACCTCTCGCAGAAAGGAAGTTGAAGGAAAGGCTTGAAGATCGGCCAGGATTTTTCAAGCTCTTTTATGATACGGAAGGCTGCGGGTGTGACGGAATTAATGTATTACTAATTGTTTCAGAAATGGAGGACGGCGATTCCAGGATGGAAAGTGATTCCCTTCCCTTTATCGTAAGCCGCCAGCAGGAAATCTTTTATGAGGACAAGATGCGTCTGGATGCCGAGGAAAGATTCTCTTCCTTTAAGCTAGACAGTGATTCACAGATTTACGGAAAAAATATCCTGGTCAGAGATATGCGTAATGTAAGTACATTTTAGTGATTATAGGGAGGAAAAACAGCCATGAGCCATGTATCCGATATTATTAGCTTTAATAAGAGTTTTGTAGAGAATAAAGAGTATGAAGCGTATTTAACTAGTCGCTATCCAGATAAAAAAATGTTGATTATCACCTGTATGGATACCCGTCTGGTTGAACTATTACCAAAAGCGATGAACTTTAAGAACGGTGATGTCAAAATCATCAAAAATGCCGGAGCGGTTATTTCGCAGCCCTTTGGTAGTGTTATGCGTAGTGTCATGGTTGCTTTATATGAACTTGACGCGGAGGAAGTTATCGTTGTTGGGCACTATGAATGCGGTATGGCTTCCCTCAACGCCGACCATATGATCAATTCCATTAAAGAACGTGGAGTATCCGAAGAGGTGCTGAACACGCTGGAGAATTCCGGGATCAAGCTAACCAAATGGCTACGCGGGTTTGACAATATCCAAGAAGGGGTAGCTCAAACTGTGAGTCTGATCAATAAGCATCCATTACTCCCCCCAAATGTACCTGTGCATGGCATGATCATCGATCCGGCTACCGGTGCGCTTGAACTTGTCGTTGATGGGTATAAATGATTTAAGTAACAACCTACTAACTGCTAATTGCGTGGATCCTGGATCCACGCTTTTTTCGATTAAAAAAGTATAAGTTATGACAAGCATAAACTTTCTTATATTTTAAATAAAAATTGAAACCTAGTAGGACTAGCTGCGTAATACTGAACATGCACACAAATTTTATACTCACAGGAGGGTTTTCGTACTAAATGAAACCAATGAAACGCGTAATGATGATTGTAATGGCCTTCACACTTTTTTTCGCCGTAGCTACCCCGAACTTTGTGGATGCGAAGCGAGGTGGTGGCGGATTTAAATCCGGCACTCGTAGTTATTCAACAACTCCAAAAAAATCAACAACCGATAACGTAAGGAAAAGCGATAGCACTAAAAGCTCCACAGCAGGATCTACTGCAAATACGAAACGGGGATTCTTCAGCGGTGGCGGCTTAATGAAAGGTATGATGATCGGTGGTTTGGCAGGGTTACTGTTCGGCGGAATGTTCGCCGGTATGGGTGCCTTCGGTAACATTCTAGGATTCGTCATTAATATGCTTGCTATCTATGTGCTCGTAATGCTCGTGATGTCCTTCTTCCGTCGCAGAAAAGAACGTCGTCGCTTAGAAGATCAAGGTGGGCGTTACTAATGTCAACAATGGTTCTAAGCATGGATGAGATCATCAATGCCCTATGTCTACACATGGCTGAACGTAAAGCGGTTCGCCCTGAAGATGTTCAAGTAGAACTGAGCTGGGAAGAAGACACCGGATACTCTGCTGAGGTTTGGGTACAGGGACGTAGTCAATATTTAGTTGAGTCCAACATGATCGAGGCGATCCTACGTTACATGCTTAGCGAATATGGCATTCGTGCATACCGCGAAGATGTAAGGCTAGACTTGGACGAGGAAATCACCGCTATTGTAACTACAGGGAACTAATAGTAAAAGGGACAACCCAAATGGTTGTCCTTTTTTTTGTATGCATCTATTCATAGAAAAATTGCTTTACCGTTCCTACTCCGTCCGTCACATCAACTTCTGCGTACGCACCGTTAATCAGCGTAATTTGCGGTGGGATATGACCACAATCGATATCATACACAATAGGTACCTGGAGTTCCTCAGAAAGCTCTGCGTAGATGTCTTCGGCCGTGTAGTTCTCTACGGGGCGATTAGCAGGACTTCTGCCAAACATAATGCCAGAACAATTCTCAAACCAACCTGCTAGCTTCATCTGAACTAATGACCTACGTACATCAACCGTATTCAGTTCGCAGTTTTCCAAATACCATAGGATCGGTTCATTGTTAATCATTTGTTCTTGAAAATGCCGCAGATTCCCAAATGGTGTGCCAATCAGATGCCTAATTACATCTATGCAGCCCCCAAGCAAACGCCCTTTCATAGTTATAGGACCAGAGGATACTGTCTTCCAACGGGTATCTTCTGTCAAGTGAAATACATAAGGCGTAGGAGCATCATGTTGCCATTCCCCCTGGTATTTAAGTGAAGAATGCTGGACGATAGAATCCCCTGCTTTTGTGTCTAGAACCGCTTCCCACATGGCTGTGGTATCATCTGAATACTCTCCTCTTAAATCAACGAGGTTAGTCCCGTGGGCTGTGGCAATCCCTGTCCTTAACGTTACTGCAAGCAATAGTACGCTAATATCTGAATAGCCTAAGATCCACTTGTCCTTCATAGTATCAAAATCAATATATTCAAGAACCTCAATTAACAGTTCTCCGCCCCAAGGCGGAATAAGGATATCAATATGCTCACTGCCCATCATCTCGTTAAACTCCTGAGCACGAACTTTGGCTGGTGCGGATTTAGCTTTCTCTTGCGTCCATACGGTATCCCCACAAATCATATTTAATCCTTTAGACTCCAAACGGCTTGAGACCAACTTAATTAACTCTGCGTTTTGAGGACCAACTCCAGATGAAGGTGCTGTTACCCCTACTGTCGCATTTTTCTTCATAATCGGATATCTAATCATATGACACCTCCAGGTTATACAGCAATTATATCAAGAGTAAACTTTATGTATACAAAAAAGAACATGGCTAGATTTCAGCACATGTTCTTTTTCAAGATAATCTAGAGTAAAGAAATGGCAAGCAGTTCGAACAACACAAGCGGCAAAATCACATTATTATTAGGAGGACCTGGGTAAGGACCTGGGCCTGGGTGTGGACCTGGGTAAGGACCAGGACCCGGATGCGGATGATAAGGCTGGTATGGATTATAATAACCGCGTGGCATTTGGCCATTCACCGCAACGTTCAAATATAAATGTTTATTATCTACTCCAGCTAGGGTGCCTTCATGCACTAAGCCATCTAAAGTCTGTATACTCACCTGATGGTTAAGATAGGGCCTGCAGGATTGATGCAAGGAATCACGAACACCGTGCAGGTGCCGGATCACCGCAGGATCGGCCTGATAAATCACATTATTTTGCTGTCCAGTGTTATATGTCGACATGGATGCTCTGACCTCCGTAAATGGATTTGCTCCATTCTATGCAGAAGCCTATATCACGGTGCCTATTTGAGAGATATCCTTATACTGGAAGGGCTACCTTCTCAACTTTCACATTTACCGAAACAAGGGACAAGCCCATCATATTCTCCACAGCATTACGTACATTTTTTTGCAGCATATAGCAGACCTCTTGAATCACACATCCGTAATTAACAATAACCCGCAGGTCGATGGCAACGTCTACTTCCTTCACTTCTACAGATAACCCTTTTTTCACATTTTTACCGCCCAAACGTTTGGCCCAGTTGTCCGAAATATTACTTCCTGACATCCCAGCAATACCTGGCGTTTCCAGAACCACCTGTCCAACGATCGATGTGACTACATCATCTGAGATATGAATTAATCCTTGCTCCGTTCCTTCATTCATATAAACAACCTCCATATTTGTTAATTTAAGAGATATTAAAGGCTCTCCTCTACCTCTACCTTTACTTCTACCTCTGACTCTGCCCTGTGGTTCTCAACAAACAAATTATACACTTTGGTCAAGAGGATTTTCACAATCATATACAATGGAATAATCAGCAATATCGCAATAATCCCGCCTATATCTCCACCAACCAACACTAAAATGATCGTTGTCAGCGGATGAATATCAAGCTTTTTCCCAAAAATGTAGGGAGCAATCAGATTATCCTGAATTTGCTGAGCTACAAGAACGATGATGATGGACCACACGGCTATGGACGGCGATTGGATGAATCCGATAATAAAAATTGGGATGCTGGAGAGAATTGCACCAATGAAAGGTACAAAATTCATTACAACAGCAATTACTGTCAGCAACAATGCATACTGTAGTCCAATAATAAGGAAACCAATATACATCAAAACACCAAGCGCCAGATTGACTAATACCCGACCAACAATGAATCCACTTAACGCACTGTCAATTTCACTCATCATTGTAGTTCCTTCTCCACGATACTTCTTTGGAAAGAAACTTACAATCTTACGACCAAATTTCCCACCTTCCTTAAGCATGTAAAACAACATAATAGGAAAGGTAAATAAAATAATCGCGAAATTTGAAACAAAGGAGAATAGACCCGTTACGTAATTCGAAATCAGATTAAATCCTTTATTCAAATATTCAGTCAATTGGGAAGCAAGATCCATATCTGCTGGGATAATAGAAGCCAAAAATCCACTGTCCTCGAGCCTCAATAACTGCTGATTCACGGCTGCGATCAGATTTGGCATATTATCGACAAAATTAACTAGCTGTGTTCGAAGTGAAGGCCATACTCCAATACTAAAACCGAACAAGAGCAATGCAATGACCACATATACAATGATGATCGCAACAGAGCGATTTAGTTTATATCGCTCCAAAGTATTGATTAGAGGCCGGAGTAAATAATAGAAAAATCCTGCCAACATTAAGGGCACGATAATAACATTGAACAAAGACAAGATTGGACTGAAAATAAAATTAACTTGTGAGCCTAAAAATACGATGCCTAACACCAAAAGGATCGCTATACAAACTCGAATGAATGTGTTCAGTTTAGCCATAGTTCTCTCCTATCTTCTATTTTCGGGAGGCTTTCATCTCGCTATTTGGGAATACGGATGGTGAATACCGTTGGTTCCTTCTTTTCGCGACTGAGATGAAGCGTGCCACCCATTTTCTCTGTATTTTTCATAGCAATGGATAAACCAAGACCCGTTCCACCTGTAGTTGACCGCGCTTTATCTCCACGAACAAACGGATCAAAAAGCGTTGACCAAAGCTCTTCAGGAATACCTACTCCGGTATCTGCAATTTCAATTGCAACCTCACTCTCCGAAGGGATAACCTCCACACGTAGATGAGTACCTGGCGGATTATAGGTCAAAGCATTGGAGATCAAATTATGAACTACACTCGAGAGCAGCTCCGCATCGAAGCTTGCGAATACTTCCTGTTCAGGAACATTCAGCTGCAGGATGAAGTTCTTTTGTTCAATCTCACCATAGGAGTCTGCAACGATTTCACGAATAAACTCACCCAATTCATGACGCTCCATTCGTAGTAAAAAATCTGGGGAATCTATTTTAAGCAGCTCCACCATATTTTGAATCAGCTTGGTCACTTGCGAGGATTTATTATAGATATAGGTTAAATACCTTTTCTGGCGTTCTTCATCCTCCCCACGACCTTCAACCAACGCCTGTGCAAACCCCTGTATACTCGTAATGGGTGTCTTCAGATCATGAGAAAGATCAACCATCATGCGTTTCTTACTTTCTTCCGCTTGACGTTTTTCTTTCGTTGTCTTCTCAATGACGTCCGCCATATAATTAAAAGTCTCCCCTATTTGCGAAAATTCTTTCTCTGCATATAGCGAGATACGAGTATCATAATTTCCTTCAATCATCTGCTTCAAACCAAGCGTAATAATACGCAGCGGCTTCCTGATTCTTCGTGCCACCCAATAGCTGTACACGATAATAAGCAAGAGAACCATTCCAACTCCTAAAAAAACATAATATGAGAGCGAGTGGTTGAAGTATTCAACTAATGGATCACTGTTAATTGAAATGTCGATAACTTCTCTAGGGATCTTCAAAAGCAGCCACTCTGATTCATTCTCATTATTACGTGTAGTCAACGAGTAGAAGTACGCCTGATCTTCTCCGTTTTCCAGATTATTTAAGAGCTGGTTGTCGGTATATTGTGTTACATCGTCTTTCTTCTCACCAACAACGTCGATGACCTTCTTGTCTTGACCCAAGATCTCAATCCACCCACCGCTACGCAGAAGCCGTTTGGTTTCTATACCATGCTCCAGATTATCTCGATAGGCACTCGCTTCAACCTTCAAATCAGGATCAGCGATTTTATTTTTTTCGAACATATGGGTCACATCAAGATTAATGAACAAATAATAAACAATCACAAGAAAAAACAAAATGCAGATGAATAACAAAAAATCCAGCGTCAGCGATGATTGTAAAGGTCGTTGATCTCTATTGCTCCATAGGCGCTTCAATTTTGTATCCCAGCCCTCTAATAGTCTTTAAATAAACCGGCTTTTTGGAATCTTCCTCGATCTTTTCCCGGATATTACTGATATGTACCATGATACTATTATCTTCGTACACATAGAAATCTTCCCATACCGCCTCATATATTTTTTTTCGTGTAAAGACCCGGCCCGGTTGTTTCATCATTAATTCCAGAATTTTGTACTCAGTAGAGGTAAGAACGACGGGTTCTCCTGAACGATAGATCAGACACTGGCTTTGATCCAGCCTCAATTCTCCCAACACAATCTGTTCAGCTGTCTTTTCTTCAATTATCTGTGCGTCAAAATGATGTACCCGCCGCAGTAAAGCTCCCGCACGAGCTACAATCTCCAATGGATTAAACGGTTTGGAAATATAATCGTCGGCACCGAGTTCAAGTCCCAGTATTTTGTCGTAATGTTCGCTTTTTGCAGATAAAAACAACACCGGGAAATGATGAGACTCACGAATCTTCTTCAATAATTGCAGTCCATCTAGACCAGGCATCATAATATCAAGAATCGCTAAATCAATTTTATGGTTCTGTACTTGCTTTAACGCTTCAGTCCCACTGTTCGCTTCCACAATGTTGTACTCTTTCTCTAAATATAATCTCAACAATTCCACAATTTCTGCTTCATCATCTGCGATTAGAATTGTATACATAGTAATCACCCCATCTAACTATAATCTTCGATTATTAAACCCACCTAAACGCAATCTAAAGAATAGCTAAATTATTACATCCATCAAATTCTTATATTTAAATAAAAATCGCACACAGGAACCCGTCCCATGTACGATCGTATAATTCCAGAAATCCGAACGCCTGCTGGCAAATATAAACGCCCTCAGAGTCCTATTAAAAAGCAACACCAATTCCACCTTCACCCGCATAGGTTCCCATTACAGGTCCCATACTTGAGAGTAAAACTTCTTTGAACGGGTGCTTTTGTAAGATGCGTTCTTTAATCTCAAGCGCAAGCTTCTCACAGTTACTGTGTACTATAGCGATAACAGCCTTTTCGTAGTCATGCTGCTTCTCATCCAAATGTGCAAGCAGTCGGTTTAATGCCTTTGGAAGACCCCGGGTCTTCTCCACTACCTCAACAGTACCCTCTTCGCTGATTTTGAGCAGTAGTTTGATATTTAACACGGAAGCAACCGCTCCAGATATCCGGCTTAAACGTCCGCCCTTCATCACATTCTCAAGTGTGTCCAGTGTAAAATATGCTTGAACTTCATCCATTTGCTGAAGCACCTTGACCTTCAGTTCCTGCAGACTTGAACAAGTCTGTGACCACTTCGCCGCAAGACCCACGATCAGCGACAACCCGCCAGAAAAGGTCTTGGAATCTATAACCTCTATCGCATTGGTGTGTCCTTCTTCTTGGTACATTTCCATAGCGATCATAGCCGTCTGATAAGTGCTACTAATATTAGAGGACATACAAATGACCATAATGTCAGTACCTTCCTCTACTTGCCTGAATGTCTCAAGGAATTGGTTTGGACTGGGACTTGCTGTAGTAGGTAGCTCCTTGGATTCACTCATTTTAGCATAAAAGATTTTCGTATCCGTATCCGCAGGCATTAACTCATGCCCAAAATGAACAGGTAGATGGACCACGGAAACATTATACTTCTCCATGTAGTCAAGGGGTAGGTCAGAACCGCTGTCTGTTATGATCTTGATTGCCATAATATAAGTACTCTCCTTTCAATATCAGTACTATTATAGCTATCGGCAAATGAAATCTCCAGTAACCAATATAACTTGAAAAATCCTTCGATTTGTGCTTATGTCTTTCTTCCTTAACTTGTCCTAATATGATATGGTTTATGAATAAGCGTATAGAAATGGAGTGTATGTATGAGTAAGGGAAGAGTATGGAACAGAGGCAAGCATGATGGAACAGGACTATCGAGGAAAAAAACCGCAGATCAAGAAGTAACGGCGTCTACCGAAACAGAAACCACTGAAGCTTTAAATGAACCGTCAAATGACAGAATTGATACAGTTAAACCGATGAATCGTTCGAACTGGGTAACTCGTCCAGCACGGGTCATCAATAAAAATTCTAAAGACAAACAATGAATTTGACAAAAAGGGTTTCAGAACTTGTCCCTGAGTTCTGAAACCCTATTTTTATATGTTCTTAAACGTAGGTAGTTTACATATTTACATCCGGGCGCTTATACAAGACGAGTATGGCTGCTGCTATAAGGATCATCCCCATAAATGCGGGTGCGGCATGGCCTAGTGATACATAAACCTGACCTCCAATGATAGGCCCAATCATTCTTGCTAAAGCCTGAATAGACTGGCTACCTCCTTGAATCCTACCTTGTTCACTAGAATCGACAGACTTGGAAAGCATCCCGTTAAATGAAGGCCCAAAGATCGAATCCCCAAAGCCAAATATAAACATTCCAGCGATTAAAAGAGGATAGAATGAGAGCAAAGCAGATAAAGCAATAAAACTGTAACCGATAATTTCCGAAGCCATTCCAAGAATTGCTATATGTTTATCACTAAGTTTCTTCAAAAGCTTTGGCATGATCAAACCTTGTGAAATGATGTCTTGGAGACCCATAATCGAAAACATAACTCCGATTAGTGCAGGCTTCCAGCTGAAAGTATCTATCGTAAATTGAGAAAATACTGCCTGTAAAGATCCGTTAGGAATCCAGAGTAAAAAAGCTGAGACTAGCAGCCTATTTAAGTTTTTCGTAGAAAGTAAGTTGGCAAGCTGTGAAAATGGATTCAGTCTTACAAATGTAATCTCCTTCAGTCTATTCTTCTCGGCAAGGCTCTCTGGCATAAAAAAGAATCCATAAACAACATTCAATAAAGTTATGATTGCTCCAAAATACAAAGGAACAGAATAACCAAACTTAGCAAGTAATCCGCCTATCGTTGGGCCAATGACGGTGCCTACACCTACAACTGCACTCACCCATCCGAAGTATTTGGTTCTCTGTTCTGCAGGAATGATGTCTGCAAAATATGCGAAGATCGTGCTTATGCTCCCGCCTGTTATACCTTCGATTATGCGCCCAGCAAATAGTACCCATAGAGCCCCTCCTATACCAAAAACCAAGTACCCGATGGCGGAACCCAACAGGCATACTAAGAGTAATGGACGCCTGCCATATTTGTCGCTCAAAGCTCCAAGTACGGGGGCTGCAAAAAATACACAGACTGCATAAACCGAGGTCAGCATCGTAACAACTATTGCTTGTTCTCCCGGACTGCTTGTATATGGCTGCACTAAGAAAGGGACGACAGGCATTACGATACTAAAGCCAATTCCGCAAAGAAACACAGAGATAAGACCGAATATTAATGCGTGCTTATCTACGGATTGTCCTGTGTTCTGTTCATTGTGAGATTTAAATATGGACATTTATGTTCACTCCTTAAAGTTGCATTTTGATTCCTAGGAAACATGTTTATCGTATCGCCATTTTGTTTCCTTGTCAACAAAATAATCACAATAAAAATACAGCCGTTCTCCATAGAGCCCGACTGCATCTGGTTCATTTTCATTATTCAAATTTTATTCCGATTTCATATCTTTACCCTGTTTTTTTATTTCCGCATCCAAATGACTACTATATTTTTCCACGAAACTAAGCATACTATCAAATTGTTCCTCGGTTATCTGCTCAAAGACGGCCTTATCCCGCTCTTGAAACTCTTTGTGAAGGTTCTCATGGATTTTATAAATTACTTTTCCTTGCTCAGTAAGCCTAAAATAGATTTCTTTTTTGTTATCCGACTTCTGGTAGCTTTCGATCAGGCCTTTTTCTATGAGTTTCTTAGTTAATTTACTTATGGCACCGCGCGTCATAAAAAAGGACTCCGCAAGTTTTGTTACGTTGGAATCTACATTTTTTTCAATGTATTCAATACAATGTACTTCAGAAGATGTATAACCCTTAAGACTGGCTTCCATCTTATCTTTGTTAAGCCAGACCATCTTATTATATAGGTCCCTGACACCCGTTAGGATCTGATCTTCTTTGTTCATGACCTGTCCTCCCACCCGCTCTTGCATTAACAATATTATATCACATTATTTTTTGTTTCTATTTCAACAATATTTAAAATCATTAATTCAGGAATTGAGCGAACAGCAAATAGGGTTTCGAAACGAAATCATTCGTTTCAAAACCCTATTGCTCTATAGTCTGAAGCTACTTACAAAAGCAGCCTTTGCTAATCCTAACATTATGCACGAGTGGAGAGAATGAATCTCTCTAGTGCTGCTGTATCCGTAATCCTATGATTACATGCTTGGCTCTCAATGCAAATATATTGGCCAATGGAAGAGTAATCATCCGGCGAAGATTTCGCAAGCTTGGTCTTGACCGTAAAAAAGGCGAGCTGTTGCTGCCGATTACAGAACAGGCAATACCCCTTCTTGTTCATTGGTGTCATTCTACCTTCAATACCGATAAACTGCCCTTCGAACGGATATACAATAAATAATTTATTGGTAGCAATATCTATCCAGCTCAAATATGTCATATATCGAAAGTCGATGGCTGATAAATCAGGTACCTTCAGCTTTTTATTCTTAGGGAACAACTTCTGAATCTGTTTCGGTGTAATCTGCGGAAAAGGTTCTAAATAAGGCTCTAATCCACTAAGATACTTCTGAAAATCGTATGCAGTCTCAAAGGCTGATATTTGTTGCAGCAACTGCTGCTGACTATCACTTAGTGTTGAAAAAGCTTCTACAACATTCAACGATGAACGATATCTTACCGTCTCCAAGACTCTTCGATCCGCTACAGTTCGCAGTGTTTTTAGAAGAAAGTCTGTTTGTTTTTTAATAAAATTATATTGATGGTTTCTAATAAATGGTGTATTCATTGCTCTTCAGCCCCTTATTTGTTATGAAAATTTCATAAGGTGCAAAGCCCATTATTAGAAACGATAATATTTAGTTTGGGCGATCATCCATCCTATCGCACCTCACGCAAAGTATCGCCCTAATTTAGGCTTTGCGTGAGGAACTTCTAGCTAATGGGCAAACCAGCATTAGCACAGTACCACCTCCGATTACATTCACGAAAAAAGTATAACAGGAATGTTTGCCATCGGCTAGACCATGTTGCCAACCTCTGCTTCATCTCTGGAAGGTGCTTCACCAATGAGCTGCTTCAAAAGTTTCTTCATCATGACTGAAGCTTTCACTTTGGTGTGTAGACACGGCGAAAGCTCAATTTCGTAGTTGCCTTGCTTAATGGTTTCTTTCAATTCCTCAACCGTTGAGCAGGTAATATTCAACCGATTCAGAACACTACCATATTGCAGACATTGATGACTATCACTACCGGCAATCACCGGTACACCAAGCTTTTCAGCAAAAGGTGTGATCAGGTTCTTGTAAGTCTCTGCCCCCTGCATGTAAATATCCTTTGCATTGAAATCAAAAGCATCTAATCTCCGAAGCAGCTCTGGATCCAGTTGATGTAATGGCGTAGAGATTCGGAAGGGATGAGCTCCGATTTTCCAAAGCTTATGTTCATCAGCCATGTCCAGCAGATCCTTGAAAGGAATAAAATCCCCCTCCTTCGTATGCTCATCCAGTAAAGCGCGAACGGCTAGAATATTCTCCTTAAGTCCGATCAGCAGAATATGACCCGTCTCCGCGATATCCACCTCCATACCCGGAAACAGTTTAAGTCCGTTTACATCATAATAATGTCCGTTATAAGGATACGTCTGGTCCAGCGTCTCATACATCGCAAAGAAATTAGAAGTGTTAAAGTGCTCGGTCAAAGCTACTGCCTGTAATCCGTTCGCTTTCGCCTCAAACATCATTTCTGCAAAGTATTCAGGGGAAAAGGTTGATTTCTTAGATAATTTACCGTGGGTATGCAAATCAATATTCATGTCTAATTCGTCTCCTTTGAGCTTATGAGTGATGTCAATACACCAGTTTAGGGTAGAGGTAACCGATCCAAAAAAGCAAAATAATATAAACGGTGGATCCGGATAAAAAGTACCAGTCGGACCGCTTCATTTTTAAATAAGATAGCTTAATCTTCTTCACTTTCTTATTGTTAAGACCGTAGCTAAATCCCCGAGTCTCAAGCGCCTCGATCGTGGTCCGGGAACGTTTAGCGGTATTTAGCATGAGTGGATAAAAAGCCAGGATCACAATGCGCAAATAATATGTTGCTGTTCTCCAATACAACAAACCATGTTGCAGCGGTCTTTGCCCTCTCAGTCTGAAGGATAACAAAATCTGATGGAATTCCTCCAGTAACGTAGGTAAAATACGATAACCATAAGATAAGCTGAAAGCAAATGTATCAGGAATCCCTAAGGATAGCAGGCCGTCACTAAGTCTTTCCGGATCGAGACTGGAGAACACCGTAATACTAGCTAGTGATATTACTGAGAGCTTAAGTGTCAGCGTCAACATAGGCAGCAACGATTCAATTCCTCCGCCGAAAAAGAGAGACAGGATGAACATCCACCCAATTTGGCTGATTAATCCCAGACACAATATAAAAATAATATACGGGCTGACCCGGGAGAGGACAGTCGTTAAGACCATAAGCACGAACATCCCTAACAAAACTGTACGGTTATGTACGAACCAAGGCACGATGGCAAAGAACAAATACCAAAGTAGCAGCGTTCGCGGGTCGAGCCTTCCCAGAAATGTACTGCTACTGTTATAAGCAGTCCCTAAGAGCTCCAGTTTAATTTGTTCAACAGATATACGGTCAAGTGCCCGTTTAACAGCTTCCATGGATTGCAGCCACCTCCTTTTTCACTTCCACTAGACTTACGAATTCCTCTAAGCTGCTGCAAATTTTGGGCAGACCGAGCATACGGCTCAGCTCCATCAATTGCGTCTGAGCCAGACCCGCCCTCCGTAATAGAAGTCCGTCAGCGAAGATTTCATCTTTCGTTCCGTCAGCAATAATCCTGCCTTGATGCATAACGATAATCCTGGTCGCCCACTCAGACACAAGCTGCATATCATGTGTCGCGATCACCACTGTCTCAACATGACTGCGAAGCGTTTCCAGCACATGAACCATTTCCTGTTTGGTCGAAATATCCAAATTGGCCGTTGGTTCATCGAGCAGCATGACGGCAGGACGAACAGCTGCACCAATGGCTAGCGATACCCGGCGCTGCTGACCCCCACTCAGAAGTCGAGCGTCACGTTCTGCTAATTCATGGAGCCGGAATGCTTTTAGCATTTCTTCTACTCTCTCTTCTGCGTCTGGTAGCTTCCGCGCCTTCAAATAATAAGCAATTTCTTTGCGTACAGAATCCTCAATGAACATTTCCTCTGGGTTCTGAAATACGTATGCTACGGTACCGGAGAGACGCTCGGGTGGCAGACCGTTCACGGTCATCCCTTTCACATTTACGGTTCCAGCTGTAGGTCTGACAATTCCAGCAATCAGCTTCATTAAAGAAGATTTCCCCGCCCCGTTGTTGCCAATAAGAGCGATAGACTCACCCTGCTGCAGTTCCAGCTGAACACCATTCAAGACAGGATGCATCGTCTTATGAATGGTACGGTATGAGAGGTAAACGTTCTCCATCTGAACGACACTCTTCACTTCCCGATTTACAGTAAGGGACTGCTCCTTCATATAGTCAGATGGATCATTTCTCTGGATCCTATCCTGCCGCAATATCATGTGGGCATTCCCTTCTTCAGCGCTCAAGGGAAGGAATTGGGTTAGCGGCGCATCAGATTGCAAGAGCCAAGCTGCCCGAGTCACATCCGGGGGATAAATGCCCAGCTCCAGCAGTTCTTTTACAGATGATAAAGCTTCGCGCACCGGCTTCTGCCAGCACATTCTCCCCTTATCCATCAGGACGACATTCTTACAATAGTCGGCAATAAATTCCGCATGATGTTCGATCACTACAATGGTCTTCCCATGCTCCTCATTCAAACGGCGCAGAATATCATAGATATGGCGGGCATGCTGCGGATCCAGCTGAGCTACCGGTTCATCAATGACTAGAATTTCTGGATCCATCGCTAGTGCTCCGGCTAAAGCGAGCAAATGTTTTTGCCCGCCACTCAATTGCCAGATGAATTCATTTCTTAAATCGCTAAGTCCGGTTAGTGCCAGTGCCCGCTCTCCCCGCTCCCTATAATCGGCAAATCCATAATTAAGTGGCGTAAACGACACATCATCTAGGACCGTCGGACGCACCAATTGATTCTCAAAATCCTGATAAACATACCCGATATGCCTGGAAAGCTCAGCTACACTTTTCCCATCCGCCGGTTGTCCACAGATCGTCGCCTCTCCAGTGAAGTCCCCTGTGTAATAATGAGGAATCAAGCCATTAAAGCATTTACACAGCGTGGATTTTCCCGAACCATTACTACCTATAATGGCAATGAAATCTCCTTCTTCTAGCCGCAAAGATACATCTTGCAGTACAGGTTGTTCGGCTCCCGGATAAGTAAAGGTGACTCCATTCAGTTCGAGTATTGATTTACGCATCTACTTGACCCGCTTCCTGTCTTTTACGTACTGACCGCCGAATCAGGGATATAATTGCTGTTGCTGCAACAATTGCCGCTACCAGCATACTTAGCCAGATTAAGCTCTCTTCATTCGACTCTGCCCAAGCAAACTCAAAATCACCAAAGTTCCATCCGGATTCCGAGAGCAATTCTGATCCAAGCGCAACCATGACCAGAATCGTTCCAAAAATAACTAGCTTAGGAGATAGCCAAGCCCCTGTAGCATATTTCATGTTCCGTTCACGCGGCTTCATACCAAGCAAAGGTTCGATTTTCCCATATAAACGTGGGACCAGATACATAGTAGGAATTAGAGCGAACAAGATACCGGAGAAGAGTACGTCGTTCAAAAAGCCAACTCCCTCGATTACAACGATACTCTCTGCCAGACCTTTAACAGCTTCAAGTTCTTCTACACCCACCCATACTTTCACTATATCCACAACAGAGCTGAAGAACTGGTGAATCGCTACGCCAGTAATCGCTGCTACTCCAACCTGTCTACGATTCTTCGGATCAGATACCATACGGCCAGCGGTATACATCGCTAGTGAGAAGGTGATGAATTTCTCCAATTCGCCCAGCCCGCCAAATTGACCTAACATCAGTTCCCCAAAGATCACTTCACCCACAGCTGCCCCAATGGCCGCATACAGTGGATGAAACAGCATACATAAGGTCAAAGGAATGAATGCGAAATATTCAATCGATAATTCAATGGGGCCTAGTTTGATCCCAGGCACAAGCTCCGTAAACATATTGGACAAACCGTAAAGCGACATCGACAGTACAAAAATCATCATTTTTTGTGACTGAGTCAACGTGTAGCGCGTTTTTATCGTACTCATGAATATTTGACCTCCCTACAAGAATTTATCTTCATTATAAGAAGGTCATGTCAGCACAACTTTTACCAATTGTTAAATGGGAGTAATATTTTTTTCAGTATTTTTAACGTTGTAAAAATATTTACAACATCTTCATACGTTATATTCTATTTAACACTTCATATTAGGAGGAATGAGAGATTGTATAAAGATTGGAATCGCCGCGCCTTCTCACCAAATCAACGAATAATTGCTGACTTTATTCAGAAAAATGAGCAACGTGTAGTCTATATGACGGAACAGGAAATGGCAGATGAACTTCAATTAAGCATTGCCTCCGTCTCGCGGTTCTGGAAAGCGGCTGGATTCAAACATGCCAAAGATTTCAAAAACCGGCTCCGTTTCCGCTTTGAATCCACCCCTTCCATAAAAATGCGTGATGCCATGCAAAGATCGGATGATCGTTCACTTCCTCAAGTGCTGCTGGACAATTGCTTACATCATCTGCAAGAGACACGCCGCTATTTGAGCGACGAGGCGCTGCAGCGTGCAGTAGTAGCACTATCTGCAGCACGCATTGTATATGTATATAGCCCAGGCCCTTGTGCTGGACTAGCCGAGCTGATGATTTATCGAATGGCGCGTTTTGGACTACAGATGAAAAAAATGGCCCCCAGCGGACACGAACTGCTAGAGTCCTTAATGCATGCTGATCAAAAAGATGTATTGCTTGTCTTTGGATTCGTTCAACTGTTACCTGAAATCGAAGTGATTCTGGACCAAGCACGTGAAGCTAATTACCAGGTCATCCTGATCACCGATAGACTCGTGTATCCACGATCCCAAGATGCAGATATTGTACTGTATGCCGGAAGAGGTGAGGTTTGGGAGTTTCACTCCATGGTCGGTCCCACGTATATTATCGAGAATCTGATTCTTGGGGTAGGTTTAGCAAATAGAGATAGTAGTCTAAGCAAATTAGACAAATTACAGCAGCTAAGAGCACAGTATGGAGGGAAGCTTCCGAGGAATTGAGTTCTTAATAAAAAACAATTTTTAAAGCGAAATTTAGTCAATTGCATAAAATAATCATACGCTTTCAAAATAACATAATGCTAATATAATAACGATAAATCCAAAGAAATTAGTGAATTCATGAACGCACAGTTAAATATGACTCCCTCATTATTCTAACAATAGGAGGTGAACGGACGTTACCAGTATAAACTTAATGAGGGTTTACATAAATAAAATTCATGAGGTGGTTTTTGGTGATTTTACGCAAGTGGTCGATTACATTTGTAGCATTCTTACTGATTTTCACATGGACCGGACAACTTTCGAACAAAGCACATGCTGCGAGCGGATTTTATGTAAGCGGTACCAAATTAATGGATGCTACAGGACAACCATTTGTTATGCGAGGAGTCAATCATGCGCACACATGGTATAAGGATCAATTGTCTACCGCAATACCAGCCATTGCTAAAACTGGTGCCAACACGGTACGCATTGTATTAGCGAATGGATACAAATGGACGATTGATGATGTGAATGCCATCAAAAATATCATCAGCCTCTGTGAACAAAATAAACTAATTGCCGTTTTGGAAGTACATGACGCAACAGGAAGCGATAGTCTATCCGATTTGGACAACGCCGTTAATTACTGGATCAGTATTAAAGACGCACTGATTGGCAAAGAAGACCGTGTACTCATAAATATAGCTAACGAGTGGTACGGAACATGGGATGGAGTAGCCTGGGCTAATGGTTATAAGCAAGCTATTCCTAAATTACGAAACGCCGGTCTAAATCATACGCTGATTGTTGATTCTGCTGGCTGGGGACAATATCCAGATTCGGTCAAAAATTATGGGACGGAAGTACTGAATGCGGATCCGTTAAAAAATACATTGTTCTCTGTCCATATGTATGAATATGCTGGGGGCAATGCAAATACCGTCAAATCCAATATTGACGGTGTGCTGAACAAGAATCTTGCGCTGATTATCGGCGAATTTGGCGGACAGCATACAAACGGTGATGTGGATGAAGCCACCATTATGAGCTATTCCCAAGAGAAAGGAGTCGGCTGGTTGGCTTGGTCCTGGAAGGGCAATAGCAGTGATTTGGCTTATCTTGATATGACGAATGATTGGACAGGCAACTCCCTCACCTCGTTCGGCAATACCGTTGTGAATGGCAGTAACGGCATAAAAGCAACTTCTGTGTTGTCCGGCATTTTCGGAGGTGTAACTCCAACCTCAAGCCCTACTCCTACACCTACACCTACACCTACACCTACACCAAGCCCGAGTCCGGGAAATAACGGGGCGATCTTATATGATTTTGAGTCGGGAACTCAAGGTTGGTCGGGAAACAATATTTCGGGAGGACCATGGGTCACCAATGAATGGAAAGCTACGGGAGCGCAAACTCTCAAAGCCGATGTCTCCTTACAATCCAATTCCACGCATAGCCTATATATAACCTCAAATCAAAACCTGTCCGGAAAAAGCAGTCTGAAAGTAACGGTTAAGCATGCGAACTGGGGAAATATTGGCAACGGAATCTATGCGAAACTATACTTGAAGACCGGGTCCGGGTGGACATGGTATGATTCTGGAGAGAATCTGATTCAATCGAACGTCGGTACCACTTTGACACTATCCCTCAGCGGCATTTCGAATTTGTCCGCAGTCAAAGAAATTGGGGTGGAATTCCGCGCCTCCTCGAACAGTAGTGGCCAATCCGCTATTTATCTAGATAGTGTGAGTCTGCAATAATTTATTAAAACTGTTAAATAACAAAAAAGATAAACTGCGAGGGGCCGTACCTTACGGCTCCTTTATTACTGTCAACCACAGGATTCAGGTCAATTAATAGGCGACCTCGGAAGCCATGAATAATTTACCTCCTTTTACAAACACTACGAAACAAAAGGAGGCTGATGTTTCATGTGTCAACGTTTTTCGCTAGCGGCCGAACTGCAGGAAATTAGGGATCATTTTGAAATTAACCGAGTGATGTACTACTATAAAGACCGCTATAATATTAGTCCCACGCAGGATATGCCGGTAGTTTTACAACAGGATGGTGAGCGAATTCTAGATGAGTTCCGCTGGGGATTCGTTCCTTATTGGGGAAAAGATGCGATCAATGCGGATCTCCGTAACGTGCATCAGAATCCAACCTACCGCAAGATGGTGGACAAGCATCGTTGTATTATCCCGTGCAATGGGTTTTATTATTGGAAAAAGGAAGGCAAGAAGACTTATCCAGTTCGGGTAGTCATGAATAATCGCAGTATGTTCGGAGTGGCTGGTCTATACGAAATTTGGCGGGATACGCGCGGGGAGCCTCTTCGTACCTGTTCTCTGGTCATGACTGATGCCAATCCACTGATTAGCGAATTTGAGAGCCGGATGCCGGCGATTTTGTCCCCACAGGATATCACTCGATGGCTTGATGAGGAGACAAATGATCTGGAAGCACTGAATCCGATTCTGCGGCCTTATTCAGCAGATGAAATGCAGGTGTACCCAGTTACCCCAATGATTAACGACAACAGGAATGACTCGGCCGATTGTATCCGGGAAATGGATCTGAAGGGCTCCTGGGTAAAACCTTGAGATACTAGTAGAATTGGATTAGAATACCTTAATAATGAAGCAGCGGTGCTAGGGCGGGAAACTAAAGCCTTAACATACCGCTGCTTTTATTGTTACCGCTGAATATTGAAAGCAAGTTGCTGCTCGGATCTCTATTCTTCTACTGTCTACTTGACGGAGAGTTCGGCTTCATATTGTTCAAGCTTTTCAAAAACACCATCCACCCATTCTTGGTCATCCCATATTTGTGGATTGTCAAAGTTTCTTTCCGCAGGGTGACCCGTTGTGAAAGTATCTACACCATCTTTGTAGCCAAAGTACAAATCAACAATTTCCAATGACTTATTTGAAGATTGAACTAACAGTGTGCAAGTCAATCCAGACCCTTCGTTTGAAAAAGGTAAGCTCAGATAGTAAAGATTCTTATCAATTTTATTAATCACTTCTTCTTTAAACTCATTATCGAGACCGAAATTCACACTACTGGCACCGTTCAATGCCTGCTTTTGTGTTAATTCCAACATTTTATCTGTGAATTTAAGAAGATTTGCACTCGAGATGTAATTCTCAAAGGATACAGTTTCTTGTTTTGCAACAGCTCCGGTATAAAGATTAACGAAGGCTTCTCCAAAGGTCACAATAGAATCATAATCTTCTTCATTGTTCTGACCTTCTTTTATAGAAAATTTACGATTAGCCAATTCACTTAAGCTTCCTGCTGCTAATTTCTCTGACGGTTCAACAGATGCTTCTATCTTCGATATAGCTGTATTTGGATTGTCTTTTATTACGGTAGGGTTTAAAACAAATAACATCAATACTACAATTCCTAACGTGAATATTCTCATAAAACCACCTTTTCCAACCCGTTCTTTGTTTCTTTTTGAAATATTACTGGTGCTCTGTCGTTGTCCATTAACGCCCCTCCTTTATTTAGTATTGCATGAGTTCTTTTCCGCTTTTCTAATTCCATAATATACTAAATCAAGTTTCTATATGGGGTAAAATCGAAGTGTGAACAGTAAAAAGCCCATTAGCGCAATATGTGCTAATGGGCCATGCCGCTTTTGTATCATCCAAGCATAGCGGCTTGTCGTTTATATTGATCCTCCAGTACTAAACAAGCCATAGCCTCTACCACAGGTACGATTCTCGGACAAATACAAGGATCATGTCTGCCTTCGGTGCGTATCTCTTGCTCTTCCCCTTTAATGTTAGTCGTTTGCTGTGGCACAGAGATGGACGACGTCGGTTTTACACTGATCCGAAATACGATTTCTTGTCCGGTGCTAATCCCCCCGATGATTCCTCCGGAATGATTAGTAAGAAAGCCATCGCTATTCCTCGCGTCATTATGCTCACTACCCAGCATCGTTGCCGCTTCAAAGCCAGCTCCAAATTCTATCCCTTTAACAGCACCAATGGACAGCATAGCTTTCGCCAGTTCTGCATCCAATTTATCAAAGACCGGCTCTCCAAGACCCGGAATCACGCCACGAATACGGCATTCCACAATACCTCCACAGCTATCTCCAATCTCGGCTAACCCCTCAATCTTTTTAATCATCTTCTCAGCTGCAATAGGATCACAAGCGCGGACAGCATTTTGTTCAATCATTCCCTCATCGAAGGATTCACACTTTATGCCTCCGATTTCTTGCGTGTATGCTACTACCTGTACACCTCTTCTCTCTAACAACTTACGAGCTATCGCACCTCCAGCCACTCTTGCCGCAGTTTCTCTACCAGAAGCACGTCCGCTTCCACGATGATCCCGAATCCCGTATTTCTCTAAATAAGTAAAGTCGGCATGGCCCGGACGAAAAGCGTCCTGAATCTCGCTGTACGCTTCTGGTCTCATATCGTGGTTTTGAAGAACTACAAAAAGCGGCGTACCTGTTGTTTTTCCCTCAAATACTCCTGATTGTATGTGGACAACATCATATTCTTTACGAGGAGTAGTTACTGAAGATTGGCCCGGTTTTCTCCGATCCATCTGTTTCTGTATATACGCTTCGTTAATCTCGACACCAGGTGTTACACCATCCACTATGACACCTACCGACACACCATGTGACTCACCGAAGGTTGTAATTTTGAACACTTCACCGAATGTATTTCCTGCCATTATATATGCACTCCTTAGTTAGTATTGGACCTGTACGCCTAACGCTGACAAACGGTCAAAATAATCTGGACAGGTCTTGGAGACACAACCAGGGTCGATAATCTGAATATTCTCAATCTTCAAGCCAATTAAAGAAAGCGCCATAGCCATCCGATGATCGTCATGAGAATTTAGTAAAGCTGGGATTGGCTGACCCGGATATACCGTTAGACCATCCTCAAACTCTTCCACACGTATTCCGAGCTTACTTATTTCCTCGCATATCGCGGCTATCCGATCACATTCATGATGTCTGATATGTGCGGCATCCTTTAGAGTGATTGGACCATCTGCAAAAATAGCCATAGCAGCCATGGTTAGTGTTTGATCCGACCACTTCTTCATACTCACTGTGAATCCACCCTTAAGCCGTGGGACACCTTGTACTTCAACAAAATTCTCCCCACGAAGAACGGTACAGCCCATTAACTCCAGAACGTCTAAAAATTCGATATCAGGTTGACTTGTATGGCTTGCATTGATTCCTTCAATTCGAACACGGCCTGCCGTAAGCGCCGCAACAGCCCAAAAGTAACAGCATGTGGATACATCAGGCTCTAAAGTGATCGTATGACCGTGATACTTTCCTGTAGGAACCGTTATCGATTGACCATCCTGAGATGCTTCTGGTGTTACACCAAAGGAGGCCATCATGGCAAGGGTCATCTCGACATAATCTCTTTGCACAACTTCTCCATCTATATACACGGTCACCTGGTCCTTGGCATACGGCGCCGCGAGCAGCAATCCACTAATAAATTGACTTGAAGTGGAGCCGGGCAGCGTAGCCCTTCCTCCTTGCAGACCTTTTGCCTCCAATGTAAAAGGTAAACAGCGCTCTACTTGTTTATACTCAAAATGTGCACCAAGGGTCGTTAATGCGTCGAGTAATGGAGCGAGTGGACGCTCACAGAGTCGTTTACTTCCATTCATTGTCCAAGTACCCGTCCCTGCCGCGAGTGCAGCGGGTAAGAATCTTGCAACCGTACCTGCCGCTCCTACATATAGCTCACCAGTCGGATTCGGCCAGTTGCCGCCACATCCCTCCACAACAGCTGTCTCTCCTTCTATCATAACGGGAATCCCCAGTTTCATTAACGAATCAATACACCAGTAAGAATCATCACTTTTTAATATACCCTTTATTTCTGAACGTCCTTCAGCCAAAGCAGCGATTACCAAGGCCCGATTTGTCAGACTTTTGCTTCCTGATATGGTTATCGTCCCATAGATTTCCGCTTTCGCTGGGCTAATCTTCACTATGTGTTTATCGCTATTCGTTGACCATGGAGAACGTGCTTCTAAGTCCGGTTGATTGGATTCCATTTCATCCACCCCTTTGAATTATTCCTCTAGCCTGATTATAATGAATGAGATGCAATAAATGAAATTGGATTTTTACCATAATGATATAGAGGTGATCTATACCACATGTTCAACTTGGAATGGTATCGTATTTTCTGGCAAACGGCACGTCATCGTAATTTAACAAAAGCTGCAACGGAACTGCATATTACACAGCCTTCTGTGAGTTACGCCATTAAACAATTGGAAGAAGCCTTAGGACTGAAGCTTTTTCACAGGCTGTCCAAAGGTGTAGAGCTTACAGAAGAAGGGCGAGCGCTATTCGAATATGTGGAGCAATCCTTTTCCATGCTGGATTCAGCACAGAAGCATCTGGAGAGCTTGAAGCAGTTAAATGAGGGAGAAATACGAATCGGAGCCAGTGATTATCTGATCAAGCATCTTTTGTTGCCGCAGTTGAACACCTTCCATAGCACATACCCAGGTATACGAATCCGTCTCTCTCACGGGAAGACGCCAGACATCACTAAGCGTTTAAAAGATGGCGAGATCGACTGCGCCTTTGTCCATATGCCTCTTCACGATCCACTGCTAAATATACAGACGCTGGCTGTGCTGGAGGATTGTTTTGTAGTAGGAGAAGCCTATCAAGAATTAACGAGTCGTTCACTAACCATGAGAGAAGTGTCAGAGCTGCCTTTAATCCTATTTTCTCAAGGGAGCAGCACTAGAGTATTTGTTGAGCAATGGTTTGCGACTAAGGGATTATCGGTAATCCCAGATATCGAATTGGGGAGTATAGAACTGCTAGCAGAGTTCGCTAGATTAGGGTATGGGGCAGCTTTTATTAGCCGTTCTTTCGTGCAAGAGGATCTTCATAGTGGAATACTTTATGAACTGAAGCTAGACGATCCGTTGTTACCTCGCAGTATAGGCTTTGCAGTACGACGGGATCGAAAGCTGTCTGTTGCGGCTGAGCATTTCGTTCGGATGATTGGTGCGAAGTTATCAGAGGATGTTAATTCTTTGACTAAAAAAGCAAAAAACACCGGGAATCCCGATGTTTAATTCATTCCTAAAGCTTCTTTCATTTGTGGGATCGATAAACCGTCTGCTTTCAACTCTTTGATCCAAAGAATGCGTGCGACGGTTTCCTCTCTTTTATATCTGCGTGTTAAATTCTCCTCGGCCTGTTCAAAGGGAAGCATGCCTTCTTCTGTGTAATGTTTGAGTGTACTATAACGAGAATTTGTGATTCTTACCAATTCACCTATAGAGACATACTCTGAAGCCAAAATATTCTCCATAGAACGTTGTCTAGACATGGATAACCAACTCCTTTACAGCGGGCGCTTCGGAACAAGACGCACACCTTGAATTGGCACTTTCATCATAACAAAATGCGGGATCGCATCGTATAACAAATTATCAATTTTAAGGGTCGCAATTGATCCTCTCTCTATCACCTTAATTTCATGTCCACACGACATTAATCTTATAATCACTGCGTCTAGTCTTTGACTAGAATTATCAAACCAAGACTCTGTTTCTATAAAGACAGCTTGTGATCGCTCAAGGGCTGGGAAAATAAAATTAATACTACCACCGACATCCGTCTTCACAAACTTTGTCTTCAATTCTAGAAACCGTTTGATCCCTAACTCAATTCCATGATGAATTTGAATTGGAAATAATGTTTTTGCCCATAAGTTACTTTGATATAGATCATGAAATCTGATATTTACCTTTTCAAGTTCGTTCTTCGAGAAGTAATCATGCATACATCCACATTCACGAAGTAGCCACAGCATACAAATAACTTCATCTGTTACTGATCCCTCTTCCAAAATCTCTGCCCGTATATTCTCTGTAATGCTTGTGTACGCCTCCATTTTACTGCGATATGCTTTAATTTCAACTTCAGCAGAATCAAAATACATGTCGCTCCCTAACAGGCTTGGGATTTCTTCAAGTAAATTCATTGACTTAAGATAATCTGTAATCGCCGTTTCGAATTTTTTTAACTGATGGTTAGACTTTGTCGAAGCCTTTTTTAACCACCAATTTAAGTCACCCTCCGTAACAGCGCTATTGTGAAGTAAGGGTTGTAGAACCGTTTCTCTATAAAGTGTTGAATGAGATGGATCAAGTTTTACTTTAGGCAAAGTGATCTTGTTCTCAGATTGTGATAAACATCCCTCTAAGTAAAGCTCCAATACAACCGCCGCGGCCATGCAGCGTAAAGATACTTTCTTAACAGTAGTCATATGAAGACTTCTCTGTCCATTAAGCGCGAGCAATGCAAAACTTGGTGCTAATTTTAAATCCATCATAACCATCCACCCCTATCCATAAATTCGTATTTACTGGATGATATTTATTCCGTATGGTGAGCGTTTTGATTCACTTACTACTTACTACTTACTACTTACTACTTATCACTTACTACTTATCACTTACTACTTACAACATACCACTTTTACATTAATTGTCAAGAGCTCTTAGAAGATGTCATTATATCCATTCATGCAAAAAAAACCAGATCATTAAGCAATTTCGTACATTGCTTAATGATCTGGTTTTTGATTTATTCAAGAAATCATAAGTGTATTTATGATTACCCTTAAACAAAAACATACTCCCCGGCACCAATCTGAATCGTCTTCCCCTTTAGAACTAACGAATCCGTCTCAAAAACCACCTGTTTGAACTGGTTATCATTCCCTTGCACGAAAGCTAACGACTTATCGTCAATCTTAAGGCTGAAACTATCGTCCTCTGACTCTGTTACAGGTAGTCCGAACAACGTTCCCCAATGTTTAGCGGTAGCTGCAGGATCGGAGACATGGAATACAGCACGCACGATTTCGACAGGTCCAGCAGGATGAGGCTGTATGACTCCAGACGAAAATAATCTCTCTAACCTCTCTGCATCTGTTCCGCTCCATTGAATGATGAACGGATAGACTAGTCCTTGAAAGTCACCACCGATAGTCATCATGCGCCACTCGATTAATCTTCCCTCGTTATCCAGACGTTTCCCATCAATAATTGGAGATAGTGATAAACCCGCTGCCTTAAGGGAAGCCGCTACTTCTTCAATATCATCCGTCCGGATGACTACTCTGCTTAAGACCTCATGCTCCGGGAGAAGTTTTACCGCGTCTTTCACCACTAGATTATGTTCAGTTGCCTCTGCTAGCTCAAGATTCTCAATGCCTAGAAATTCGAGATAGGTTAGCCCGAAATAACTTAATGTGTTATAGGTTCCCCAATCTTTATGAGAACCTCCTTTAAAAGCAATCAAACCATGTTCTGCAAAGATTTCAACCGGTTTAGCCAGATCATTGACGTAATGTACCAAATGATCCCATTTCACCGTTGCCATGATTACTTCACTCCCAGCTCAGTAGTGCGCTTCACAGCTGCCAGAACACTTCTTTGCAGACCTGCTGCGAAATCACTGTTATTTAATTCGTACAAGCCATGCATCCCAACTCCGCCAGGTGAATTATTAATATCAAGCAGCTGTCTTGGATGCAGCCCTGTCTGCTGCAGCATAGCTACAGATCCCATCATATTCTCAAGTGCAACACTCCAGGCTTGCTCACGCGGCAATCCGGCAAGCACACCTGCATCTACAAAAGATTCAATGAAAAAATAAATATAGTTGGGGCCAGCCACACCAAATCCAGTGAAAATATCCATGAATGCCTCATCCAGATATTGTACCTTACCAAATCCGAGTAAGAAAGGCTCCACTTGATCACGGCTAGCGTAAGCATTTAACGCTACACCGCTGTATCCGTATCCTGTATCCGTCAAAGTATTTGGAATGACACGGATAATGGACCGCTCAGCTCCAAAATAACCCGCTAATTGGACATTCGTCACCCCTGCCACAATCGATACGATGACTGCGGTAGGTGAAGCGAATTGTTGTACGATTTGTCCAAGTGTAGTCAAATCATCTTGTGGTCGCACCGCAACCACAATCAGATCTGCAGAAGATAGGCCTTGCTCCTGTGAGCTCTTCGTATCTATTCCGTATTTGGTACTCAAAAACTGAAGACGGGCTTCGTTAATGTCAGATACACTAATTTGATCTATAGACAGGGTGTTGTTGGAAATAGATGCGCGAATGATCGCTTCTGCCATCTGTCCTCCACCAATAAAATGAATCTTTTCTTGTGTCACTTACATTCACTTCCTTAATTAATTGTTGTCCCATGCTTCAGGCAGAATGAAACCATTATATTTCTCTATTCCATGAATATATTCTTCAAACTCTTTAGATTCATAAGCGGCTTTCAAGTCCTTGGCCCACTGCGCATTTTCATCCTTTTTATTAACGGATACGATAATTCTGTGTTCCATAGGTGTATTCTCGATCTTCAAAGCATCTGTAATTTTCCTGTCCGAATTAGCAATATAATTGCCGTTTACAACGCCATAATCCACATCTTGCAGTGAAACTAAGATTTGAGCAGGGTCCAATATTTTAATATCAATATTATATTTGTCCGGCTCCATGCTGTTGATGTTAAAATCAGCTACACCCGCGCCGTCTTTAATTTTGATCCAACCCAATTCCTCCAGAATACGCAGTGCACGCTCTTGGTTCACCGGATCATTCGGAACAGCTACGGTTGTTCCATCTTTAACATCGTCAAGTGTAGTATGATTTACGGAGTAAAGACCTTGTGGTGCACCAGGCGCATAGGCAATTCCTACCATGTCAGCTTTGATTTCTTTGTTGATTGCCTCCATATAGGCTGTGCTTTGGAAGATACTTGCGTCAATGGAGCCTTCCTTCATGGCAGGATTGACCTGCATGTTTTGTGAAAAGGACTTAATTTCAACGCTATAGCCTTGTTTCTCTAGGATCGGCAGAATCGATTGGCGGAATTGCTCCTCATAGGTTCCTACACCAAATCCAATGACAAGCTTCTTCTTATCACCTGAATTATCGGATTGACTATTCCCGCATGCTGTCAACACCGCTAGAACCCCGATCATCAACACTAACATTAACTTTTTCATAACTTCATCTCCTATTCAAATACAGATTGTTTTAATTGATCTAATGCTTCATCCGTCACATTTAGTGGAATGGCGCAATTTGGCGAGAGGATAAATGGCTGGTCTTTCATGAATGTCAGTGCTTCTTTAGCCTGCTGCTTGATTTGTGCAATGTCGTTTACAGCGAACAACCCATGATCGACGCCACCTACTTTAGTAGCTTTGAGATTCGCCTCTAAACCAGGGTTCCCCTCGGCTACAGTATCCCAGCTGATCCCATCAATTCGATAATCATTGAATTTCTCTGGCTGGGCATAGGCCCCACAAGTATGAAGAATGTTTTTGCCGTAGCTTGCAGCTTCTAAGACAATAGAGTCATAAGGTCTGGAGAACTCGTCAAACATGGCTTCATCAAATAATCCTGGGTGAGCGGTGCCCGTCACAGCGTAGAACAAACCGTCAGAACCTGCTTGCTGCAGCTCTTGTACATAATCGGCTAAGGTTAATGAAATCGTATGTAATGCATGGTGCGCTGCCGCTCGGTGTTCCTTAAATAAGGACTCCAAAGTTACCGGGTGCTCAATGCCAAACACTGTTTTTGTAACATAAGCAGAACGGCCAACAATAAATAGCAATACCGTCAATGGAGAGAATACCGTTTGGATTAGTGGGGTATCAGGTAAACCTAAACGTATTTTTCTAACCGCATCTAAATGTTCTACTAAGGAAGCTGTGTGAATTGCCTTTTTGACTTCGAGGTCCCATAGATTAGCCGCTGTTGGAATTGCTGTTGTTTGCTGCCTTGGAAATACAGTCTGATAGTCCGAGAAATCATATTGATTCCCCCAAGCTTCCGCCAAATAAGTTGCTCTAGGATTGATCTTGACCCAGTCCCAATCATATTGTTTTGTAAAAGAAATCGTAGTTTGCGCTAAATCATCTGCCATTTGTTCTTTGTCGATAAAATGCCGCCAACCACTTACAATTGGGCGATCTGCCTTTTCTCCAGATAATATCGCTTTAAATCGTTCTTGCTTGCTCCATTCACTCATCTGCCAAACTCCCTCCCGGAATATGTAATGACTAATAACGGCGAATTTTTCTCGCTAGGGTGTTTCCTAAAGTTTGAATGCCTTGCACTAAAATAATGAGAATAACCACAGTGGCTACGACGACAACCGTATCAAAACGTTGGTATCCATATACAATCGCCAAGTCTCCAACCCCGCCGCCCCCTACCGTTCCAGCCATTGCAGTTGCACCGATCAACCCGATCGTCGCTGTGGTCAAAGACAAAATTAATGATCCAACCGCTTCTGGCAACAAAAAGTACCATATCACTTGAAACGGTGTAGCTCCCATTGCCTCAGCGGCTTCAAGTATTCCCGGGTTTACTTCAAGCAAGGAGTTCTCTACTAAACGTCCGATATAAGGTGCGATGTAGATAATTAAGGGTACGATCGCTGCGCTTGTACCAATCGAAGTATGAACAATCAAACGAGTGAAGGGTACAATTGCCACAAGTAAAATAATAAAAGGCAGAGAGCGTATAATGTTGATGATCGGATTCAGTATGGCGTACAGCGCTTTGTTCTCCAAAACCCCGCCTGGACGAGTGATTACAAGCAATATCCCAAAGGGTATCCCTATCAAAGAACCCACAAACAAGGAGACGCCAACCATCTGAATGGTTTCCATAATCGCCTGCAGAAATTGATCACTTGTTAATGTGGTCGAAAACATTTGATTCTACCTCCTCTACACCGACTCCATGACGTTTTAAGAAAGATAACGCATTGTGAATTTCCGCTGGATCTCCATTACATTGAATAATCACTGTTCCCAATGTCGTTTCCTGAATCTCCGTCGTATTCGCAAATAAAATATTGACCCTCATATCGAAGGAGCGAATCATCTCGAACAGGATTGGCTCAGAGGCGCTTTCTCCAACAAAATTCAGTTTATAGATTACACTTCCAGGCTCTGTTTTGATGGATTTTTGCACGCTCGGTGTAATGCTATTTTGAATAACCGTCTTCACAAAATTTTGTGTCGTCTTATGCTTGGGACTACCGAATACATCTAGGACGCTTCCTTGCTCAATAATCCGTCCTTCTTCCATAACCGCCACTTTGTTGCAAACCTCTTGAATGACAGACATTTCATGTGTAATGATCATCACTGTAATGTTGTACTCCGCATTGATTTTTTTTAATAGCTGTAAGATAGAATGTGTTGTCTGTGGATCTAAGGCAGAAGTCGCTTCATCACATAATAGGATGGAGGGATTCGAGGCAAGCGCTCTGGCAATTCCGACACGCTGCTTCTGTCCACCTGACAATTCACTAGGATAGCTCCCCGCTTTGTCACTTAATCCAACAAACTCTAGCAACTCTTGTACACGCTGGCGGATTTCATTCTTATTCTTTTTTAAGAGAACTAGAGGAATTGCTACATTATCAAATACTTTTTTAGATTCTAATAAATTAAAATGTTGAAAAATCATACCGATATTCTTCTTAGCCGCTCTTAACTCTTTATCGTTATAGGTTCCTAAATCATGTCCAGCAACGAAAACCTGACCTTCTGTAGGTCTTTCCAAATAATTGACTAAACGAATTAATGTACTTTTCCCCGCACCACTATAGCCGATAACTCCAAAGATATCGCCTTTATCGACCTTTAAATCGATCCCTTTAAGAGCATCAATCGTGATCCCTTTCCGAGTGAACGTTTTGGAAACCTGCTTTAGTTCAATCATATACATTCCTCTCAATCATCTTTAGGATTTAGGTCTAGGAGATTAATTAAGCTTTGACTTGTAGCTTCACCAGCGCTTGTTCTGCCAATAAAGCGAAGTACTTCGCAGCGGGTAACATCGCAGCCTCATCCACATCGAACCGAGGGTGATGCAAAGCATAGGCTGGGCCTGACCCTATATTTACAAAAGCACCCGGGATCTGTTGTAAATAAAAAGAGAAATCTTCTCCGCCCATTTGCGGAGGGATATCATGTACTATATATCCGGCATCTGAAGCGACCTCTTTGGTAAAGTCAGCCCATTCGCCATGATTTATCGTTGCTGGTGGTCCTGGATACCAATGCAGCTTAGCCTCTGCCCCAGCAGCTGCAGCAATTCCTTCGATGATGCGGTTCATTTGGATTGGAATCTGGTGACGAATCTCTTCATTGTAAGTTCGCACCGTACCTTCTAATTCCACTTTTTCTGGTAAAACATTCCATGTAAAGCCCCCATTAATTCTGGTGACACTTAACACCACCGGTTCTGTGGTACTGTTTTGGCGGCTTACGATAGTTTGCAGCGAAGTAATGATTTGAGCCGCAGTTACAATGCTATCCACACCTTTTTCCGGAGTAGCCGCATGAGCACCGACACCTTTTATCGTAATTTCAAACCGATCAACACCTGCTGTTAAAGCTCCTGTTCTTGTTCCAAAAGCTCCTGTAGGCAGGTCTGGTGAATTATGTAGACCAAATATAGCGTCTACACCCTTGAGTCCGCCTGATGCTAAGACGCTCTCTGCCCCATGCCCTGTTTCTTCTGCTGGTTGGAACAATACTCTAACCTTGCCAGGCAATTCACTTTCACGTGCCTTTAACAATAGGGCAGCTCCTAGAATCGTAGCCGTGTGAAAATCGTGCCCACAAGCGTGCATTTTTCCAGAAATCTCAGAAGCAAAAGGTAATCCAGTCTGTTCCTCTATCGGAAGTGCATCAATATCACAGCGAATGGCTACAACAGGTCCGTTACCTTGCCCGATCTCCGCAATAAGTCCCGTTTGTAAAGGGAGGTCTAGAATATGAATATTGGCATGTGTCAGCCATTCTCGTAATTTCTCTGTGGTCTTAAACTCTTCATAAGCTAATTCAGGCTCTCTATGCAGGTTTCTTCGAACATCAATTAATTGATTCTCTAAGGCTTGGTCAACCTCATTCAGTATATTCATCAGTAAAGTGCTCCCCTTTCTTTACGCTTCCAGCTTGTCTTCAATGCCTTTAATCCGGTCAAGTGCAGTAGCTAGACTGCTTAAAATATGATCTCGCATTGCTTTTTCAGCGCCTTCTTCATTGTGGTCAGCGATCATTTGCAAGATAAGATCATGTTCTTCATCCGCCTGTGTATTCCAATCTCCATGCATGGAAACGAATCGACAATAGCGAAGGGAATGATCTCTTAATTGATTCAGAACTTTCTCGAATGTTTTTAGTTCACTGATTTCTGATAAATAATCATGGAACTCAAATCCATAGGTTACAAAATTCTGATTGTCGCCAAGTTGGAAGGAGTGCTTCATTTTTGTAATCATCGTCGTTAAATTAACAATATCCTTCTCTGTTGCATGCTTAGCTGCATTTCTTGCGATATAGCCTTCAAGCATGCTGCGAATTTGGAATATTTCTTCAACCTCTTTGAGTGTTACAGAAGCTACCCGCAGTCTTCCATTTGGCTGTCGAATGAGAAAATCCTCGTTCTCCAATCTCTGTATGGCCTCTCTTAGTGGAGTACGACTAACGCCTAGTAACGCCGCCAAATTTTCTTCATGCACAGGTTGATTCGGCTCTAATTCATTATCAATAATTTTTTGCTTTAATGCATCATAGGTATTATCCTTTGACAACCTCCGTGATCGTATCGCCATATCTATGTAACTCCTCATCGATAATCTGTCGGGCAAAAACCTCAACAATATATTTGTATAATTGTATACAATTATTAGTTTTGACCTAGTTCATAAATACAATCTCTTCCATAAGATTCAAGCTTTTTTATACTATATTCCAATTATTCCACCTAGTCAAGTAGGAATTAAAATCAGCATTACTTCTTTTTTCCAACACAAAAAATCCCACAATTACTGTGGGGAGGCTGCTGAGGAAAAGGCGAATTTCCATTCAACAATGAATGAGAATTCGCCTTCTTTGCTTCAATTTTACTTTTCCCAATGCCATTTCCCACTAAAATTAACCATGATTGATTAGATGGGCAATTTCCTTCACTCTCTCAATAGAAATTCCTTCTCGTTGTTCAACTGCAAGTGGATGATCCGTTTGTTCTAATTCGATTAATGGAACAGCACCAACTTCCTGTGTATGTACCCTTGTCTTTAAAGACAATGTTGTTAATGGATATATTGAAAGCTCGGTCGATAACCAACCAAAATAAGGCTCTTCCTCTTCTCTTCCTTCAACAAGTAATAATTCATTAGATTTCAAGAAGTTCTCTGCGCTCAGGGATGCCCAAACACTCCAAATAAACTTCTCATGACTATCAATGATCGGTATTTCGATATGTCCTCTAATAAAGAAATGTTGTTCATCAATGACACAAAAATCATCTGTTAGTTCTGTTCTTTTCTCTTCTGGCACCGTGTAAAAATATTGTGGTGCTTCAATTCCATAACATAGTGGGAGTTCATTCAATTCGTTGTTGCAGTGAGGACATTTCATGTTTCTGCTCCTTAGTCTAATCTGTTCCTAGCTATTGTCGCTTTATTATACTATTAAATTAACACTACAAGCTCAAAAAAATCAGGCCGCATGACAAGCGCCCTGATCTAACAAAACGCCTTTTTCAATCTTACCGCTTCCCAGTAATTGAAGCTAACACTTCGTCCATGACTTCTCCCTCAGCAATCGGTCCAGAAGACATCCACGTTCTGGCCGATACATTAAACACCTGATTGTTCTTAGCCGCCGGCATCGATTGCCATACCTGAAGGTTCTCCAGACCTGTGGATGCTTCTTTTTCTTTGGATAAAGCTTTCTCCGTATCGATTGACCCTCCATAGATGGCAAAGACGTAATCCGCTTTGATCGATGGTAATTTCTCCAGTGAGGTATTTATGCCCCAATCGTCCGGCGATTCCTTCTGGAATTCAGCAATGCTGTCATCCGGTTTCAAGCCCAGCTTATCGTAAATCAAAGGTGCAAAGCTTGGGAAAAACACCTGTAAATCCTTTTCAGACGGACGCATAAATACAACCGTTTTATCGGGACCTACCGCTGAGACAATCGCTTCCTTGGTTGTATTCAGTTTGCCGTTGTAATCATCAACAACCTTTTGCGCTTTATCCTGTAGGCCCAATACTTTACCCAGCTCGGTGATCGTCGAGACCCAATTATCTGGGGTATAAGCAATCGTCGGAGCGATTTTATTCAACTCCGCATATCCGTTCTCATCCGTGAAGTATTTTTGGAGTATAATCAAATCCGGCTGAGCTGCTAGAATTGCTTCCAGATTTGGATTGGTATCCGCACTGCCGGATAACATAATGTTCTTCTTTTTTAATTGGTCTTCGAGGTAATATCCATCGAATCCATAAGCGTAAACAAGTGGTGCTTCAAGCGACAGCAGAACATCTTCCAGCCCGATTACAACAATGCGCTTCGGATGCAAGGGTACCTTTGTCTCCCCATAGGCATCTATGACCGTTTGCGTCTCGTTTTCTTCTGCTGGCACAGCCGCCGACGAATTAACTGCAGATCCTGGACTAGTCGAAGGCGCAGCAGTTGGTGCTGCATTCGCCCCTCCATTTGAACCGTTGCTATTTCCACAAGCACTAACGATCAGCAAAAGCAGCAGCAGGGCCATTCCCCCTGTAATTTTTTTAAAGCTTCTTGAACCCCTTTTTAAATTCCAGCCAATAAATTCGGCTTTTTGTAGTTGAAACATGACTTCCTCCTTGAGTTACCGATATTGAGAATCATTATCATAGATTATTATAATAATAATCCCTCAATTAGAGAATAGGAGATGATGCCATCTTTTGTGCCTTAGAGGACACGAAATAACAAATTTAATTCCTGAAGTAATTGTTCATGTCGATTGGCTGTGTATTCCAAAATCGGCTCTTGAAGCCATTTGTGCCCAGAGGTAAGATAAACATTACCGTTCTGAACAGCCTTCAGTTTAATCCACGGCTCCGTTCGTTGCAGCCGCTCCCATTCTGTTTGGGACTGGTGGTCTTTCGTAACGCTAATCAAGATGATATCTGCATCAAATGTCATCAGACGCTCAGCCTCCACATATTCTGTGAATTCAATATGCTCAACGCCTTGCGCGTATTGAAATTGCAGATCATCATACAGCACCGTACCGGCTCGTCTCCCCCAGAGCTGAATTCCGCGGTGCGAAATATTGAAGATTAACATCTTGCCTTTCCGGAAACAGCCGGAGACATTTCTGCGAACGGCTTCCACCTGCTCATCATAACGGGAAAGCCAGCTTTCCCCCTCCTTCTCCCGGTCAAGGAAACCAGCAACGCTTTGCAAATGACTTCGCCAATCTTCTCGGTGCCACCCTAAGAACAACGAAGGGGCAATCTTCCGCAACCTCTCTTTCTCTTCTTCCGGAATCATTTCATCCAACGCGATAATCTTATCCGGGCGAGCCTGCTGAAGCGCCAGCCGATTGAAGTCGTAGTCATGGCTCAGTGGTACTTTTATATCGTAGCGGTATTTCCGCCTGTAATCATCTGTCCAATTCTGATCTATTGGAGCGGCGTATGGTATCATCCGCAGCGTTAGTAAATGCCCAATATTGGGCCAACTGTAAGCAGCGATCTTAGTTTTGCGGTTCTTAATATAGATTCGCGGAGGAATGCCGACCTGTTTCTTGAACTGGCTGCTGAAATACATCGGGTCCTTATAGCCGACCGCCTCAGCCACAGTGGCTAACGGGCAACCCGCTTCCAGCAATCTTTTAGCCTCGTTTGTACGAAGCTCTGTCAAGTAGTCTATCGCGCTTTGACCAAACCTTTCCTTAAACATCCTCATAAAATAGTATCGGCTCATCCCGACCATCTCGGCCAAGCTTTCGATAGTAACTGTATCGCGGTAATGTTGATCCATATGTAATCTTGTTCTCTCTAGTGCGCCTTCATTAGAACTGCGCCTTTTAAGCAGTAGGTGCAAAAGCTCTTGGAAACCAGACTGGCTGGCTAACCGATCTGCTGGATCACCTGTATTCCAGTGAATAACAATCTTCTCACACAGCGTCTCCACAACAGTGTCAGCTACAGCTTTCAAGCTTCTTCGATTGGCTATCCATCGCTCGGTCAGCGTACAATCTGCATCAGTGCCGATGAGGTCAAATTGAATATTGTATAACAGCCGGTCGCCAAACGACTCGAACGACACCTCA
The DNA here is from genome assembly GCF_002264385.1 of Paenibacillus sp. VTT E-133280. Classification (NCBI taxonomy): domain Bacteria; kingdom Bacillati; phylum Bacillota; class Bacilli; order Caryophanales; family Paenibacillaceae; genus Paenibacillus; species Paenibacillus sp. VTT E-133280. Next base: position 26,335 of record NZ_NFUX01000011.1, on the reverse strand, counting down.
ACACGCTGACCGGGAAGAATGAAATAGACCGTCTGAGAATCAAATGGATACAGATGGCCGTCAATGACAATATGACCTGACGGACCGGCAGTGGTAATGAGCGCATGGGCAGGAGCCGTCGTATACAACAGACGATTGTAGCTGCTGCCTTCTGTATCCCGGAAGCAGTCCCGGATACGAAACCATACACGTCCTAGCGGATTATCTTCTTCCAGCCTGCCAATGTTGTCTGAAAATTGGTCCATTTTGCATCTCCCTGGCTTTTGGCTTCTATATGAAAAAGCATTATAGTATAGTGAAAATTTTAATAGATAATGATTATCATTGTCAAACATAAGCGGCTTATCCATTATACAAAACCTTGCATATTCATAATCTACCAGAGTTCTTTAAACTTCTATGCATTCATAGTCTTCGAAAAAAAGAGATTGCCTAAGCTCACCCATATGAGATATAGTGTTTTGATTATTGCATAATGTAAGGATGGTAACGATGGTAAAGAAACTAACTCATGATTTATTTTATTTAGTGCTTGGAGCATTTCTGTTTGCCTTAGCAGTCAACGTATTTGTAATTCCTAATGAACTTGGTGAGGGTGGAGTTACAGGGGTTTCCATTATTTTTTATTATTTATTTCAATGGTCTCCCAGTCTAGTCAACTTAATAGTGAATGCTTTATTGCTGATTTTTGGATATCGATTCCTGGATAAGAAGATGATTATTTATACAATTATTGCCGTATTGCTTAATTCCGTATTTTTACACCTTACCCACAATTGGAATATTCAATCTGATGAAATGATTGTAAATGCCATATTCGGAGGCATACTTGTCGGAACAGGCATTGGGCTGATCATCCGGGTTGGCGGCAGTACCGCAGGTACAACCATTCTCGCCAAGATAGCCAATAAATATCTCCATTGGAATATCAGCTACGCGCTCCTATTTTTTGATTTGATTGTTGTATTCTCTTCGTTCTTCATTATCGGGACTGAGAAGCTTATGTTAACCATCATTATGCTCTATGTCGGTACTAAAGTGATGGACTTTATTATTGAAGGACTGAACCCTAAAAAAGCAGTCACTATTATTTCCATGCAGCAGGACAAAATCGCCGAACAGGTCAACTTGATCATGGACAGAGGTGTGACCGTTCTGCAAGGAAAAGGTTACTACAGCCAAAAGCCCAAAGAAGTGCTCTACATTGTCATTAGCAAACAGGAAGTGTCCACCCTTAAGAAAATCGTTGAAAATGCGGATAAGGACGCCTTCCTCACCATTCATGATGTTAGAGATGTGTTTGGAGAAGGTTTTGTAGAGTTATCAAAGTAAGCATAGCGGATAGTTATTACGACATTTAGGAATTGTCAATTCAAAAAAACTGCTGGCAGTTCCCCATTGAGAAGCGCCTTGGAAAGCACCTCTGACTTGTTCTTTATGTAGTGATAAACATAATAATAATTGGCTTTGCGGGAAAGCAATGATTTAGCTTTAACCAAAAATCCCGGGGCAGAGATAAAAGACTGGTTGAACAGGTTAGCAGATTTGAAGCTGGCAAGCTTAAGCGCATCGGTATTTATCACCCCGTCGCTACCCTCCCGACGATCTAAACCCGCAAGTAACATCATAGGCTCTACCGATACCTTATTTACCTCTATCGCAATCATTGCATTTTTCAAATGCCAAGACTTATTACGATCATTACCGGGAATCAAAAAAAGCCCTACGACCGAAAGGACCGTAGAGCTTTTTTACCGTTCACTAGCTAGACTGACAGCGTTAATTTAGAAAGAAAGAATCCCCGAAGTATGAAGCAACACCAAGAACACCAGAATCGGCGCAACATACCGGAGCATAAACAACCAAACGCGGAACCAACCTGCTTTAAGTCCAGCCGCTTCTGCTGCCCCTTTCCAGAAATAACCGGCAAAGATGGTAACAAGCAGACCGCCTAGTGGCAACATAATGTTAGAAGTGACAAAATCCACCCAATCAAACAAAGCTTTGCCGCCAAACGATAACTCAGGAACCATTCCCAGTGACATCGCCGAAGGAATACTGAGGAGGAAACATACTAATGACAAAATCCAAACTGAACGTTTCCGGCTCCAATTCCAGCGCTCCATCGCGAAAGATACAGGCACCTCAAGCAGAGATACGGCAGATGTTAAAGCGGCAATCGCCAGCAAGATAAAGAACAAACCACCAAAGAATGCACCAAAAGGCATTGCTGAGAAAGCTGCTGGCAAAGCAATGAAAATTAGCGAAGGACCTTGATCAGGAGCAATGCCGAATGAGAATGTCGTCGGAAAAATAATTAACCCTGCGATAAACGCATATAACAAATCTCCCGCTCCGACTGCGAGTGCAGCAGTTCCTAGCGACTGTTTTTTATCCACATAAGAGCCGTAAGTCAAGAGAATCCCCATCCCAAGCGAAAGTGAAAAGAAGGCATGTCCCAATGCGACTAGCGCAGATTCTGCATTCAGTACCGAAAAGTCTGGTTTTAAGAAAAAGGCTACTCCTTCGTTTGCACCTGGTAAGGTTACTGCGCGAATCATTAATACAATTAAGAGAACGACCAGACCAGGAATCAATACCTTATTAAATTTCTCAATCCCGCCTGATACTCCAAGAATAACAACACCCGCCGTTATAAGGATTGCTATCCCCTGCCAAACTATTGGCATAGGTCCAGATATAAAGGAGTTGAATTCACCTGCATAATTACTGGAACTGAACAATTGTCCATTGAAGGCAATCATTGCGTAGTTCAACGTCCATCCTGCAACAATGATATAAAAGGAAAGAATTAAAAATGGTGCAAGGACTTGCAGAAAGCCGACTGCCATCCAGTTCTTCCCGCCTCCGGCTCGTACAAATGCAGTAGCCGCGCTTCCACGTCCGCTACGACCGATCGCCAACTCTGCCAACAATACAGGTAAACCGATCAACACCAAACATACAATGAAGAGTAGGAAGAAAGCCGCTCCCCCATTTTCACCAGTAATATACGGAAATTTCCACATGTTCCCCAGTCCTACTGAGCTCCCGATGGCTGCGAAAATAAAGCCGGCGGAAGAGAAACGCTCCTTCTTCTCTGAGAGAAGATTTTTTTCACCTTTAAATTGATTCATTCTTATGCCCCGTTTTCTTTTTTTTCTTTTTTAGACCTCATTATAGCCTATGTTAGCATGATCGTCATATGAAAATTTTCTGAATGTTTTTAGTATTTTCAATAATTATCCAATTCAGTCATGAAATTCATCGCAATAAAAAAAGAGCTACATGTTCTAGTCATGGACTAGAACATGTAGCTCCTTCTTCAAATTCTTTTTCTACAAAGCGATTATTCTTTTACAGCACCAACCACAATCCCAGTTACAAAGAAACGTTGCAGGAAAGGATAAACCAATAGAATTGGCAAAGCACTTATGAAAATCTGCGAGGCCCGGATGGTTCGTTGTGATAAATTAGCAACGGCTGCCGGATCAAGCTTAGACATATCTGCCTGAACGATAATCGTCTGCATAAACGTTGCTAACGGAAGCTTGTCTGCATCTCTGATATAAATAATACCGTCAAAGTATGCGTTCCAGTGTCCTACCATAAGGAATAGAGAGACGGTTGCAATAACAGGTAAGGAGACCGGTAAATATATTTTTACAAAGGTCTGAAAGTGTCCTGCCCCATCAATAAAAGCTGCTTCCTCAAGATCTTTAGGTACGGTACGGAAGAAATTCAGAAGCAAAATGATGTTAAATACAGCAACTAATCCAGGAAGAATAAGTGCCATCAATGAATTCATAAGACCAAGCTTCAGAATTAGAATGTAACCCGGTATCAGACCACCGCTGAACAGCATGGTGACAACAAAATACCAAAGATAAACGTTTCTTGCCCGAAAGACTCTTGTTTCCTTAGACAGCGCATAAGCTGCAACCGTATTTACCACCAGCGCAAGTCCTGTTCCGAGTACTGTCCGTTCCACAGACACCCACAAGGAGTTAAGGAAATTGACATTATTAAACGTCTTTGCATAGGCTTCAAAGGTAAAGCCAATCGGCCAGAATGTGACTAATCCAGCATTAGCAGGTGCGGATGCACTAAGAGATACCATGAGTAAGTGGTACAAAGGTAGCAGGCAGAGCACGGAAAGGATAGTCAAGCATACATTATTGATAATACTGAATATTCGATATGGAATTGTTTTATGGTACATCAGTTGTCATCCTTTCTAGAAAATTCTGTACCCTGCAAATCTATAAGCAAGTCGGTAAGAGACTACGATTAAGACTAAGCTAATTAACGATTTGAATAGATTAACTGCGGTTGCGAAACTGAACTGTCCGCTTAGCAGACCTTCTCTATACACGAAAGTATCAATGATATCTCCCTGCTGATAGATCAATGGACTGTACAAGTTAAAAATCTGGTCAAAGTTTGCGTTGAGCACATTACCCAGTGCCAAGGTGGCGATTACGATAGCGATTGGGATTAACGCAGGAATTGTGATATACATCGTTTGTTTCCAACGCCCCGCCCCATCCACTTCAGCAGCTTCATAAAGTGATGGATTGATACCCGAAAGTGCCGCTAAAAAGATAATCGTATTGAAACCAAACTCTTTCCAAACATCACTAGCAATGATAGTGAACCTGAACCAGTTGCCGTCTCCTAGGAAGAAAATCGGCTTGATGCCGAATACAGATGTGAGGAATTGATTGACAATACCTGTCTGAGCAAGGATATCAATAAGAATCCCTGAAAGTGTAACCCAAGACAGAAAGTGCGGAAGATAAACGAGTGTTTGAATCGTTCTTTTAAGGCCCATTCTTCTTACCTCATTAAGCAATAAGGCGAAGATAAACGGAATAATCAAGTTCAAAACAATTTTGGAGCAAGCAAAAAATAACGTATTCCACGTAATGGACAGGAAATAATCATTCTCCCACATGTACCTGAAATGCTTAAGTCCGACCCACTCGGAATCAAAAAAACCTAGTGCAGGTTTATAGTCTTGAAATGCCATAAGAATTCCGGACATCGGAATATAAGAAAAAATAAAAACCATGATTGCCGCTGGCAACACCATAAAATGGAGAATCCATGGTTGATTAAAGCGTTTTTTTCTTTTTTTACTCGGCTGACTTTCTAGGCTCGCCTGTGGTATCGAGTTAACCTCCATATTAGCCTCCATAGCTCTCTCCTGTTCCCAAAAAAAATATTTTGTGTGTGATGGGGATCTCTGCTATAAATAGTATCAGGCGTTTCTCAGGTTTGACTATATAACATTGTTAGGCTTGATAGGGTTTTATTAGGACAACATCTGGAGGGGCATTTATGAATTTATGGAAGCGCTTTACAATACTTAGAGGAAACTTACAATCTCGATTTAGTCTGTTTGCCAAAATAAACAGCTTGATCATACTTCTTTTCATTCCCATCATTATCATGTATACCTTTTCAAATAATGTCACCTTCGAGGTAGTAGGCAAAGAATTGCAGACGTCCAATACGAAACAACTCACTTTTTTATCCAATCAGATCGATTCGCGAATTAATCAGATGATGGACTTCACCCTTATTCTTTCAAGAGATCCCAACGTCAGGGCATTCAATGGACTAAATGTATGGGAAGATCGATATGATCAGATGCAGACCAGATATATTCTTCAGGAAAAGATGGTGCTTCAAGCTGGGGTTACAGATATTTGGCCGACCAGATACGCCGTTCATTCACAGCAGAATAAAGATGTCATCGCCAATTACGACAGAACCATCGGGTATGATGAGGATTATTTAAAAGCAAATATGAGCGGAAGATGGACGTATGGTGATCATGGTGTGGAATCTCAAGGCGATCTAAAATCCTTTTACTGGTTCTTAACGGATTCTTTAGCACAACCGGGGACGTTAACAGGAAGTAGCCTAGTGATTGAAGCCAGCTTCAGTTATACGAACATTCAGAACATGCTTGATTCGTACAAAGCAGGTGGGCAGGGCGATCCGTTCTTTTATCACAAAGGGGAAAAACCGATCCTCAACCGCAGCGCGGACAAGCAGCTATCCGACGAACTAGTTAATTACCTGGATAATCACTCTCCGGAGAATACAACTCAGGATGTAGTGAAGCTAAATGGGAAGAACTATTTGGTCAGTTCTGTGAAATCAGCCTCTTTGGATTGGCATTTAGTAGATGTTGTCCCCCTTTATCAAATTCTCAAACCAATTTCTCTTAGTCGGGATTTATTCTATATCACAATGATCCTGCTGTTTGTTGTGGGAGTATCCTCCTCCATTCTGCTATATAGAAACGTTCAATATCCGATTAAAAAACTAGTCAGTGGTTTACAACGCGTACAACAAGGAGATTACTCCGTACGGCTTCATAGCAATGAGCAAAATGAGTTTTCGTTTCTGTTCCGTCGTTTTAACGATATGTCCCATCAAATTCAAGACCTGATAGAAAATGTATTTAATGAAAAGATCCGTGCTCGAGAAGCTACCCTGAAGCAGCTTCAAGCGCAAATTAATCCACATTTTCTCTATAACTGTCTTGGTTATATTATCAATATGGCCCAGATGAAAGATGAGGACGCTGTCGTCTCCATGGCTTATAATCTAAGTGCTTACTATCGTTATACCACCCGGATGGAACGGGAGACAGCTTCTTTGGAGGAAGAAATCAAGCTCTTAGTCAACTATTTAGATATACAGAAACTGCGTAATGGCAGAATTGATTATCATATTGATATTCCTGAGGATATGCTTAGCCAATCTGTACCTCGCCTTATGCTTCAACCTATGGTGGAGAATTCTGTGATTCATGGCGTAGCGAAGTCCTATTCCTCAGGCGAAATTAAGATTAGTGGTGAGAAGTCCAACGGCTTCTGTAGAATTTATATCGATGACGATGGTCCCGGCTTGAATCCGGATCAGCTAGAAGCATTAAACCGTAAAATGCAGGAGCCTTTGCAGGAGGAAATGGGTTGTGGTCTTTGGAATACAAATCAGCGGATCATTCACCTGTTCGGCAATCATTCAAGTCTTACCTTCAAGCCATCCCCTCTCGGTGGATTCCGAACAGAAATTATCTGGGAAATCCCAACTGAGGATGATAGTTATAAATTAAAGGAACATCAAGGAGACTAACAACATGCAGATGATCATAGTAGACGACGAAGCACACTGGGTAGATAATCTTTCCATGACTAAACCCTGGCATACGCTGGGAATTGAACATGTGCATAAAGCTTATTCCGCACGTGAGGCGCTACAAATTATCGATACGCATCCCATTGATATAGTAATCTCAGATATTCAAATGCCAGAAATGACGGGAATTGAATTGATAGAGCGGATAAGAAAACATAACAAAAAAATTAAATGTATTATATTATCCGGCCATTCAGAATTCGATTATGCCAAAAAAGCACTTCAGAACAAGACCGTGGATTACTTGCTTAAACCGCCCACTGATGATGAATTGCTCGGAGCCGTCAAAAATGCGATCAATCAATTGAATGCTGAATGGGAGCTTATAAGTTCTCTTAAACGAACCCAGTTTACCCTCCGGGAGAACCTTCCTGTTTTACGGGGGCGATTGCTACTGGATGCCTTACAAGGTCATCGTTTTCAAGCCGGTGAATGGGAACGGAAGCTCGTGAGTTACGATCTGCCCTTCCAATCCGGAGAATCCGCATTGATGCTGGTACGAATGGAAGAAGAATTCAGAGAATTTGATAATACCGATCAAACCTTAATTGAATATGCGATTATTAATATGGCTGAAGAGATTATGGGAGAATTTATGGAAGTCTGGGGCGTTAAAGAGGAACATGGATATCTCGTGTTTCTGCTCCAGCTTAAAGAACAAGGAACTGACCTTGGAAAAGAATCCATATTAGAGAAGCTTTCTCTACAACTTCAATATAAGGTTAAGCAATTTCTGAAAGGCTCACTATCCATTGTAATCACGGAGTGGTTCAAGTTTCCTGAGCAGCTATCGAATCGTTTCCATCAGGCCTCCTCTTCTTTCCGCCAAATTGTCGGAGATGAGCGAGAATTCATTATGCGGGTTAGTGACTTAGAGCTTCCCTCAGCACACGGGCCTTTAGACGCTCTTTATACCCCTCCCTCTTTGATTCATCTATTGGAGAGTGGACATTGGGATGCGGCCGAAGAGAAATTACTTGCCGTCTGTGCCGAGCTGGATGAGAAATGGTCTGAATCCTGGGAGCATTGCATGGAGGCTGGTTTTTTAATTACAGCTTCTTTCACGAATCTTGCACATCGCAATGGTCATACACTGGCAAACTTAATGGGGACCGACATAGAAGCGTTGCAGAGCGGGGATGCTTTTACCAGTATTAGTAAACTGAGAAAATGGTCGCTAAGTATTCTAGCTAATCTAAAAGAAGGCACATCCAACGAAATCAAAGATATCCGTTCCGAGTATGTGAAGAAAATTCAAGATTATACGGATAAGAACTTGCATGATGATGTATCATTACGTGTTCTGGCTGACCATGTAAATCTCCATCCGACCCATTTATCAAAAATTTATAAGATTGAAACAGGTGAAGGCATTAGCGATTATATCTCGCGCTTGCGGATGGATCGTGCCTGTCATAAACTGAAGACCACCAATAAAAAAGTCTATGAAATCAGCATGGAGATTGGATATATGGACCCTGCTTATTTTATCAAAGTATTCAAACGGCAGTTTGGGGTAACGCCGCAGGAATATAGAGATACTAACAAATAACATGATAGAGTCCTATCGAAACTAAAAATCTCATATAGATGACATCCCCGACAAGTTGTTAAAGTTACACTTGTAAAGATCATACACAGTAGGGGGAATTGAAGAATGATCAAGTTCAAGAAAATGTGGTCGCTTCTCACGGTCACAGCACTTATCACTCTCACAGCATGTGGCAGTAGCGGCACATCTAATGAGAACGCCAAAAATGGTAACGCTACCAATAATACCCAATCCGAAGCAGATGCTGCTTTCGCAAAAGGCAAATACGATCCACCGATCGAGTTCAGTGCCGTATTGATGCCTAAGAAGTATGTTCAAGGTGATACCAAAGAAAACAACGTTCACGATCGCTGGATGCTTGAAACATTGGGTATGAAGCATAAAGATACTTGGTATCCTGCAAATGACGATCAATACAGACAAAAGCTTCAACTTGCCATTGCTTCCGGCGAAAAGCTTCCTGATTTCGTTTTTGCACCAACTAACGCAGTATTGACCAATCAGCTTATTGATTCCGGTCAGTTCATCGCTATCGATGAGTTGTTTGATAAGTATGCAAACAAAATTCTGAAAGATCACGTTGCAGCACATCCAGAACTTTGGTACCCATTCACTAAAGACGGTAAGAAATATAATCTGCCGATCCTTGAATATACCGACAATGATGATACGCTCTTGTGGTTACGTGAAGATTGGATGGAAAAGCTGAAGCTGGAAGCGCCTAAGACCATCGCCGATCTTGAGAACATCATGGACAAATTTAAGAACGAAAACCCTGATGGCTTAGCGCCTAAAGATGTGTACCCGCTTGCAATTTCTTTGAAAAACAACACAAATACCTGGATGGGCCAACTAGACTGGTTATTCGGGGCATACGGTACAATTGAGGAACAATGGAACAAAGATAAAGATGGCAATCTTGAATATGGTTCCATTAACCCAGGTGCTAAGCAAGCACTCGCAAAGCTTAGCGAATGGATGGATAAAGGATATATTCACACGGACTCCGCCCTTTGGGATGAAGGTAAATCCGCTGAGAGCTTCACGAAAGGTGCAGCTGGTATTCTGCCAGGCGCCAACTGGGTTCCAGACTGGCCTGCTCCCGATCTTATGAAGAATGTACCTGGAGCGAAGATTAAAGGTTATCCGGTTCCAGCAGGACCCGATGGTTTGATTGGAACCAAATGGCAGAATTCCGGTGTAAATGCTAGTATCATGATTAACAAAGATGCTAAGCATCCAGAAGCAATTTTCTTGTACTATAACTACTTGCTTGATAATTTAGCTAACCCTGCTGCAGGCAGTCAATATGAATATGGCTTTGCTAAAGGTTATGACTGGGATATGATTGATGGACAACCAACAAGTGATAAAGACAAGATTAAAGACTTCTCCAATGAATTCCCATTCTTAACAGGTCCGGCCCGTATTCCTGATCTGTTTATGAAGACTTTGGTTAAACTTGCTGACGGCGAGACACCTGTAACACCTTATGAGAAACAAATGGCAGAGTTCCGTAAACCAGAAAACTGGGCGGCAGGAAAAGTAGTTATGTCACAACTAGACGTTCGTAAACAAAACTACTTTACTGGTGCTGCTACACCAACGATGGTTTCCAAATGGAACCTGCTTCGTCAGTCCGAAATGGAAACTTTCAACAAAATTATTTATGGCAAACTGCCAGTAGACTCCTTTGACCAATTCGTTGCCAATTGGAAATCCAATGGCGGTGACCAAATCACCAAAGAAGTTAACGAATGGTTCAAGTCTGTATCCGCACCAGTAACCACGAAATAAACTTTAACAACCATAGGAACAAGCCGGAGCGTGCATTCGCTCCGGCTTGTTTTTGTATAAACCGTATTAACTTTCAATCTCTAATCTACAGTTCTATTTCTTCAGTGTAATCTTATAATCCTTTTCCAAATATTTATGAATTCGCTCAAAATCAGCAGGAGTTAGATCCGCTAAACGCTTACTCTCCTTGCCAAGGATAATCCCGATGGTCTGTGCCGCCAGAGCGGTCGTTGGCATGATGCGGGCGCTGCCGTAAGCCTTAATATTAGCTCCTACATTTTTCCCCACTACTAGCACATTGTCATAAGATTTCAATTCAAAAGAGCGTAAAGGTAAACCATAACGGTCCGGTTTACCAAAGCCAATTCCGGTAGGAATCGTTTTAGTTCCTTGAAGATCGATGGAATAACCGCCAATGCTGACATTATCCCAGAACATCGTCCCATTCATTAGATCAGAATACTCAAGCACATAATTAGTCTCATGACGGTTGTAATCGCGAATATAAAGATACTCAGGAAATCCATTAAGCTCTGCTTTGGAGAATCCAGGTATATTACTGCGTAAAAAAGCTAATATACTAGGGGCTGCGGCTCTAGCCTTTGTAATCGCAGATTGAACAGACTTCGGATCAGCAGGATTCACGTTATAAATAAGAAGGCCGTTTATAATAACCTGTCCATTCTTCTGGTACGTTGCATTCAGTCCACGAAGCTTTAGATCACTGTTATCCGCTTTGAACTTATTGGTAATATTGCTGAACCCTGTGGCGAAATTCCAATCGACGTAGGTGTTAGGGCCATATTTGTTACGAACATTCGTTAATGGATAATCTTCCAGAATGGCTTGATGCAGTCGGTTCCAGTCTACATTTTTGAAATTCAACATATAAGTGGCCGCCATATAATCCGCTTGTTTCCCCTTATAAATACTTTCCATACCTGGAATTCGTTTAACCTGCAAGTGGCTGCTAAGCGCATTAAAATCTGTATTTTCAACCCAGTATTTAGACTGTATAGTAGTTTGAGTGCCATCCTTAGTATGATATGTAAGAGTCTTTAGTGCCTTATCTTTATTTGATGGAACAGTAGCAACGGCATCAATGACAATTCCACTTTTTAAAGGAATCCCTTTAATTACTTTGTTGAAATAGTTCTCGAAATCTTCCTTTTTACGTATAGATCCAGCCTTATAAGCTGTGAACAGATCTTTCATTTCCCCTTGCACGAGACTCCGCTTCTTATTGTCGTTCACATCATCCAGGAAAAACATCTGCCCTTGAATCAATTCACCGCCTGGCTTACTTCGAGGATCTAAGATCATCACTTTTAAGCCCAAGTTCTTGGCCTCTCTGGCCAATAAAACACCTTGAATCTCACTGCCAATGACAACAACATCATAACTTGCTGCTGTAGTTGGAATGCTTGTCTGAGCTACCGCTACTTGTGGAGCAAAGCTTCCATAAACCATAATAAATGCCGTAATCAGAAGACCAAATACGAAATAACCTTTTTTTCTCTCTTTTAACATCTTATAATAATTCTCCCTGTTTTTTATTGAAAGCATCCTATTATTTATCGGCTTCTCGATTTGTTTTATTAAATTGACTCTGTACTTTAATTAAATACGGATAGCTGTCTCCTTATTTATTCAATCATGGTTTTTATCATGCAAAAAGCCGCGATTACGCGGCCACATACAAATATGTTCACTGTACTATCGCAAATCATTTAGAAGCGGCTTTCAGCCTTCGATTCCGACAAACTCAAATAGTCGAATTTCACTGAACAGCCTTCACCTTGGGGAGATTGTGCGACAACACCAGCTACGCATTCAGCACCTTCACTCATTCCAAAATATCGGATCAGTGACCAGTTCGCTCCGTCCTCTGAATAGGAGAAAGTAACACAATGATTTTGCTTGGTGATACGCAAATATGGATTATCTACACCAACTTGTACGGAGTTACAATCATCTGACATTCCTTCTCTGGTTACCACAGACACGATTATGGGATACTGTCCGTCAAACTCAAAGCAAATCTTGGCCCAGTTATAATGGTCCATCATAAACATGAGGCATCCTGAATCATATTTATGCCGCATATTGACACTAATTCTGGTCGTCATTTCAAAGGAAGTACCCACAGGGGTAGATAAAAATGGCGCTGAGCTTGCGAAATGTTTACCTGCCGGGTCTTGGAAAAAGTCTGATTTGGGAGGTGCTATTAATGTCAGTTCATCTAAATCTGTAAATTTCCAGGTTTCGGGACGATTCATCCAGATCAGTTGTTCTCTTGTCTCGTTTACAAATAAGTTATTAGTCATTCTAATTCTCCTATCATGAATGATCTTTGATTACAAATTTTCCTTTCTCTGTAATAATGGCAGGTAGCTTTTATTTTTACAATCAATGATGCAACAATATTGAAATAATCACATAATTTCCTAAAGAAACCACCAAAAAGGGATAACTCCAAGGAGTTACCCCTTGATCACAATCAATCTTTATCAGGAATGATAAATGACACCGTCGTTCCCAAACCAGGGACACTTTGAATTTGCAAGCCACGTCCATATAGTTGTGTCAATCTTCTATCCGTATTAAGGAGTCCAATACCTTGATTCTTATAGCCTTTTGGATCTAACAGCCTGCTGACTTGAGCTTCGTCCATTCCCAACCCTGTGTCTACAATGTTAAAATGGACAGCATCCGCACGTGTCTCAATGTGAATACGCAGTGTTCCACCTTTAGCCCGACTTAAAACGCCATGTCGAACAGCATTCTCAACCAGAGGTTGAATCGTAAGCGGAGGCATCAACATTTCAAGATTCGCATCTACTTCCCATTTCACATGGAGTCTCTCCTCAAAACGCTGCTGCTGGATATATATATAATTCTCCACCAGTTCAAGCTCCTGTGACAGCGTAACGAGCTTCCCTGCATTTAAGAAGTCAAAACTTATGCGCAGATAAGTTGTGAACGCATCTGATAGCTCTCTCATTTTGGCAGTATCAAAGTCACTTAAGGACATGATCGAATTCAGTGTATTGAAGAGAAAGTGTGGATGGATCTGCGCTTGTAAATAAGCACCCTCCATCCTCAACCGGTCATTGACCGCCCGCTTCATAGATGAAAGAGATAAGGCACGATACTTCAACTCCATTGCATCTACCGGCTTGGTAACATAGTCGTTTGCTCCAGCCAAGAAGCCTGCATAGACATCTTCCCGTTCACTGCGTGCAGTCAGTAGAATAATTGGCAATTCATACATTGTAAACCGCTCGCGGACTAATCTTGTCATTTCATAACCAGACATACCCGGCATCATCACATCAGCGATGATCAGATCGAATCGTTCATTGTTTAACTTATCCAGCGCTTCACGTGCAGAAGTCGTAGTAACTATCTGATAGTTTCCATCTGACAAAATATTTTGCAAAACTTTTAAATTGACCGAATCATCGTCAACCGCCAGAACACGAATAATATCAGCGTCTGTATCAAGCTTCGAGAGTGGCTCTACTTCCTTCGTGGAATAGGTGGCGGCCACCATAGTAGAAGCTTCAGCAGTGATCCATTCACTGAAAGGTGACAGTGAGTCCACATCTTTTTCTATATGGACATCAGAAATGGAAGACTGTACACTCTCATTAACTACAGGTAATTTGAAGCTGAACTTACTTCCCTTGCCCGGCTGCGATTGCAATAATAATTCACTACCGTGCAGCTCAACCAACTCTTTACAAATACTAAGACCAAGACCGATACCACCTTCACCGTAAGCTCCTTGTTCATAACGCATAAATACACGCTTTCTCAATGCCTCATCCATACCAATTCCTGTATCCGTGACATGGATCCATACCTGCCCATCCACTAGTTCTGCTGACAGTACAACACTTCCCTGTTCGGTGAACTTAAGCGCATTATGAACTAGATTAATCAGAATCTGTACCAATCGCTCCTCATCAGCATATACACACGGCAAATCCTCATTAATGTCCATGCGAAGCTCCACCTTAGTCCCACCGGTCAGGAAGCGTAACATATCCAGTACACCCTCAGCCAAGGACCTTACTTGCACCACCTTGATGTTCATCACAATCCGTTTATCCTGCAATCTCACTACATCTAGCAAATCGTTCAGCATGAGCGACATCCGCCGACTGACCATTATTAGCAGTTCCATGTCGCGTTGACTCTCTTCATCCAGTTCATGTTTCTTTCTTATAAGCACACTCTGAGCAATATTCATAATCCCATGCAAGGGAGTCCGTAGTTCATGAGATGTATTGGCCAGAAAACGATCCTTTAATTTGTTGGATTCAGCCAATTGAGCATTCAGTAGTACATTTTGATGGGATTGATGAAAATATCTCCTAAACCAATAGGTAGAAAAGGCAGCAAGTGCAGCAATTAAATCTACTGGATAAAACATAAATTGTGAGGTTCCTGCGTAATAGACAGATGCCCACATTATATTATTAATCACAGCTAGTACTGAACATAATAAAAATAGAGCTCCCTCAGCTTGAATAAATACCATTTTCATAAAATAATAAGCCGTCCAAAATACTGGAATGTAATACAGGATCATATAGACCCCTTTTTCGATCGAAAACAGCACGGTCTCTTCTGGACCAAAGATTATAAATAGAGTAAAACCGAGGAGTGAGAGGATATAACTATAAAAAGCCTTACCTTTCCGCAGGTTCCCAAAGAGCTCTCTTCCCATCAGGAACAGAAACAAGCAAAAGCCTGTGTAAGAAAGAACCTTTAGCTTCAATGTCCAGGCAAAATCAACTTGTAGAAACCGGAACAATAGTCCATTATGTTCAACCCCAATAGATACAGCTGCTGCGACCATCATCGAAAAGAAAATAATCAACTCTGTTTTTCGCACATCCATCAAATAAATAATCAGTAAATAGAGCCCGTGGATCAAGAGCAATACCCCTACAACTAGCTGCAAGCCAATTGAATTCCAGTAGACTGTATCTATCTCATGTTGAATGCCAAACTCTACAGACCTAACAATGCCTCCTTTTAACGGAGACCCATAATTTGACGCTCGAACAAATAGATCCATTTGGTTCTGATCTGTCGGTACATAACTGATCAAGAATGACTTTGTGACAGAAACATGGCCTTCTTTCTCTTCAGATAACTTACCGAATCGCGAGAGAATTGTTCCATTAATCTCCACTTCAGAAGCCGTATAGACCGATTGAAACCAAAAGCTAAGTGGCTCAGACAAGGGTTGATCCAGTAGAATACGCAAATGATAAGTTCCGTATCCATATGCTTTCTCTTGATCTGCTGGATTGAATTTAGAAGTCCAGTTCCCCGGCACCTGAAGCATCTGCCCCTTCGTCGCATTGTCAATATTGCTAGTATTCACCCATTGTTCAGGATAGAATTCCCATTTACCATCCAGCGGAAAGGAGCTTAGTGATTCAATATCCACCCCACGTAAATCTAACACACCTTGCTTCACAGCAGGTGGATTGGACAACGAAAAATGATTATGCCAGCCCCAGCGCACCACAATCAACAGACCGATAAACACTACTATGTATACTAAATGACTTAACTTAATCTTATTCTCGGAAGTTCTCATGCACGCCTCATTCTTCGATAAATTTAATAGTGCTATATTCCCATCTTCCACTATTGAACATTATAGTCTGATTATACTATATTACGAGATCAGTGGACGTAAGTAATCTTGTATTTAAAGGACAAAAAAAGGAAACTCCAAATAGTCGGAGTTTCCTTTTTTGAAATTATAACGACTCACTACGTTTATTTATCAGCAGATCAACCATTTCTTGGTAACCCCTATTTTGTGCATGCTGTAAGGGGCTAATTCCATTAGAATCCGCAAGTTGAATGTCAGCACCATGCTGAATTAACAATTCAAGTATAGTCTGATGTGCCTTCCCGCCATCGCCCAGTATGATAGCTTCAAGTAATGCCGTCCAACCCAGATTATTGACATGATCAATATTGACATCAGAACTTGTAAGAAGCTCTTCCACAATGTCCACATGACCGCGGTCAGCAGCAGGAATGAGGGCAGTTCCCCCAAACCTGTTCAGAATGGATGTATCAGCACCTGCAGCAATAGACACCTTCACAAAATCAAGCATCCCTTCAGCCCCTGCATAGAGAAGTGGATTATCCGAGCGATTGTCGCGGATATTGATGTTGGCACCTTGTTCAAGCAATAATTTGAAAATATCCAGTTGATTCGTGTGTACAGCGATTAATGCGGAGGTTCTACCATCAATGTCTGTAGTATCAATATCTGCACCATCAGCTAATAGCTTAGAAATAAGATCCTTGTCGCCTTGCTTAACCGCAGCTAACAGTGTTTGGTTCATCTTATCCATTTCAGTATTCACCTCCTGAGTTGATTGCTGCCCTTGGTTGTTTAACACTTTGAAATCATTCTATAGCACTTAATACACGCGAGATCATCAAATGCCAGGTAGATTTTCCAGCGATGAGAATACTTTGTCGAAACCAGCTTTGGAACGGGAAAATAATTCAGATGAACTTTGCGAGGAAGCTGGCGCCAGAACTTCTTGGGCGATCACACCGGTATACCCGATCTTTTTCAAGCTTCCCAGGAATCCTGTAAGATCAATAGATCCTTCCCCGGGATACAATCGATCGAAATCTAACAATTCCTCTAACGGTAGAGGTTTAGCATCATTAATATGAACATATGCAATTTGATGCGGTTGTAATTTCAGCAGATCCTCACTCGTTAATCCATTCGTATGCCAATGGTAAGAATCCAATAACAATCCGATGTTCCTTACTTGAATCGTCTCCATCCAGCTCAACGTATCTTGCATCGTCCAGATCAGTGGATTTGCCCATTGTGTACGTAAGTGATGAGGGCCTACGAACTCTAATGCTAATGTAATTCCATAAGCGCCTAATATTTCCGCGCATAGTCTTAAACGTCTTGTGGCTGCAATCATAAAAGGTGCGACCGGAAGATCTGTCGAAGGTAAAATATATGTACAACATGTCGTGCAATTTAAGGCAGCAGCGGTCTCAGCCATCTGGGTAAGCGATTTCAACCCATCCCTGAAGCTAACCTCTGTCGTGCGCCAATCTACCGCTAAACCAAATGATCCTAACATGATCCCATGACTTTTCAGCAATTGAACAGCCCCATCCTTACCATACTGCTGCACTAACTCCAATGGATTTGCGTCTATCGACTGAAAGCCGAATTGGCTCGCAAGTCTGATATATTCTTCATTAGAGCTGAGTTCACCTAAGCCTGCTGTTGTTAATCCTCTTATCATCGTTGTTCTCCTCCTTTATGATTAATTATCAAAATAGACAATAATTCCAGGAATAATATATTACGTCCAATATTCAATAGCGGTCCACTCGCTAAAGTATGATGAACATTAAGGTGATAAATATATAGGATATACCACAAATGCTGGTCGCGGAATATCCCGGTTGTTAATTTGTTCAAACTTGCTGATTTAAATCAGACAGGTACTAACTATCTTTTAAACAGGTAACTTTTATCGATAGGCTCATACTAACAACAGGCTAGAATTGTTTCACGCCAACATCCCATCAATGACAGGTAAGTGTGAATCAACAACTAGCTATACCAATAGATAAAAAACAGGCTTGTTATCGCGCTTGGCGACTTCAAAGGCCTCTTCCGACCACAGAAACCAGTTCACCGGGTTATTGCATGTTGCAGCAGATATGGTGACTTTTCCTTGGATAGTCTATTGGGTACTTTTGGAGTTATCATGGGGCCTCACTTCTTTGCGGTAGGATTTGGGTAAAGATATGCTTAGGGTTAGTTTAACCAAAATGGTGGGGGAGGGCGCAAAAAACTATTTTTCTAATTACGTCCAACTCAGTTCTTCATTAATTTTGTTCTTTATGAACAACTCTTGTTCAGTTCCTTTATATGAATCCCATAACATAGCATTCTCATTCGAAACACTAAACATTTTATCTATCATGTAATCGATGACAAAATATACAACTGGAACAACAATATATGTTTCAGAATTATGATTCCTAACAAGGATTACATCAGCCTCGTTAGGATTTCTATTAATGGTGGGCAATAGTTCTAAAATATTATTAAGATCCGGGTTATCCATAATAAGGATTATTTTATCTAATCCAAAATAATCTTCGTTTACATAATACTCTTTAAGAAAGTTTATTGTATTGGCTATAGTCCCCATGTAGTAATCATTGTTTGAGAATTCATAAAAAACTCCATTTGGAGTTTTATCCATAAAATCATCTATAGTATTTAAATTTTCACTTATTTTATACTCTTCTTCATTTGAGTAAAAAACAAAAAAACGTATTTCGGAGTCGTTTTCAATATAATTATCTATAAACCCTTTGATCTCTCTCAATATATCACTTGTATTTACCTTAATATATATTCCTTCATAGTGTTCAAAGCGTTCTTTAATTTTACTAAAAAGATAATTGAAATCGATAATAACCACACTATTAACATCAAAAATATTACTCATATCAATTTTCAAACT
Organism: Paenibacillus sp. VTT E-133280; assembly: GCF_002264385.1. Taxonomy (NCBI): domain Bacteria; kingdom Bacillati; phylum Bacillota; class Bacilli; order Caryophanales; family Paenibacillaceae; genus Paenibacillus; species Paenibacillus sp. VTT E-133280. Next base: position 7,198 of record NZ_NFUX01000011.1, on the reverse strand, counting down.
TTCTGGAATCGCGATTTCTACTTCATTCAAATCGAAATCATAAATCTCATCCCTGTCACTTACGTCTTCAATGTTTTTCACATCATTTAGTAGATCTTCTCTTGGTATATAGGGAAGCTTATGCGAGCGAATATAAAAAACTGGGATATTAATTTTTTCTTGCGATTGACGTGAACATAATTCGATTGCTAATAAGGGATTCGTTATAAAAGCAATTTTTATTGGATCCCCACGTTTGAAATATCTGTATCCTATAGTTGTTATAGACTCTTTTAAAGTGTCACAAAATATATACAGTTATAATATCTACTATAATAAACTACAATCCTCGGAGATGTTGTATTTATTATTTTTAATAACTTTCTAATATATTCAAATTTATTATGAATTGGTTTTACTCCAAGGGATGCAAATATCTTATTTATATGACTATAATCAGAGCCAGTTAATAAAATACTGTCTCTAACGATAACATTTAAAGTCATTCTTTGGTCGAAATTTTTCTCATAAAACAGATAAAATAAATCCTGATTCCATTTTATTTCATCTTTTAAGCAAGCACCACACACAGTTCCCCCAACACCAAACTCTAAGAAACCATTCTTATATATAATAATTTGTAAAAAAACAACCATCTTACTTACCAAAATTTCTACATCATCTACATCAAACTCAAATCCTCTTGTGAAATTCCATAATGTTTCGGTAAGCATATCAATATTTTTGCCACTACCAATACTTTTATAATTTTCAATTAATTCAACTGAAGATCCATTTACATAATATAGAAGATTAGAGTTGCCGTTTTTTTTTGCTATTAACAATTCAAATTCAGCTGTATGGCTATATGAATTACATATATTCTGAAGAATAACTTTGAATTCGAATACATTTAACTGTAGTTCGATTATTTCCACAATTTCATTATAGTACCATTCATTTACAGAAAAGGCTATTAATATATCTTTAAAATGAAAAATTTTTGAGCTCGTTTCTTCGACGTAATATCCTCCATACTCCCCGTGGACTTCACCTATTGAACTCTCGTTAGAATGAAATCTTTCTAACTTTCTACTCGACATCAGCGAATCGCCAACCATAAAAATACATCCATTCTGTTTCCAAGCAAGACAATAAGTCATGTATATCTCCCCATATAAATAATAGACATGAAAATATCTTCAATATAAGATTTTGCATAATATCACTTTAGATGTAAGAGGCCATTAGATTTCTGTATTTATATGGTATTAATTGTTTAGAATAATCTTCTTCTTTATTATTTCCAAAAAATTTTCCACCTCATCCTTTTCACCTTTTAAAGATTCCAACATAAAAATAATATCATTATCATCCAAAGGAATTATTAGGCCATTATCGTTTTTATACGTATCAGAGCATCTTTGATATAAAAGTTCCTTATTATCAATATTTCTGCACATCAATATCCCGAATTTTCCTTTATTAAAAGAAAACCTTCCGGATAATTGATCGATTTCAGGGTTAGCTACATCTTTGCTATAATTTTTACATTCTATAAATATATAGCCACAGGGAATTTTGTTGATATTGTGTAGACGATGAAAAAAGCCCCCTAGAGCGATATTACTCATGACAATATCTACTCTTTTTCTTCCTTGATGGATTTTCTCTTCAATTATTGGATTATTCAGATGAGGATAGAACAATATTTCGAGAATTGATTTTATGTATTTTTGATACTCAGAAGCATTTTTCGTACCAATAGGTATACTTTTCAAACTAACTATTAATGCATCAACTAGTTTATCAATAGATACAGATCCCGAATGCTTCATAAATTCATCGTTTGTTAATGATTTTACTTCTTTTGATTTCGAATTTCGAAATCGATCAAATAATTCCGGCTTACTTTGAGTATATTGTCTCAAATAATCTTTTCTACTCTCAAAATCCCCATTACTAATTTGATTAGTAATTTGATTATCAACATCTTTTTTTGGTAAATAATATACTCCTTTTCCATTCTTATATTTCTTAAACTTCACTAGAGATGACCTTCTCGCTAGTTGCTCATCACGTTCATTGGTAACCACAAAATGCCATCCGTATTTCTGAGCATTATATTCTGAAATATATGACACTATAGCTTTTGGAACCAAGAGCAACTCTCTTCCTTGATAAAATAACAAATCTTCTTTTGAGATTTCCCAATCTTCAGAATATCTATTCCAATATGGAAGTGAATCCTGATTAAATAAAGAGATCCCCCAAATTTTACATTGCTCCTTAGTATAATCAATTAAATGCTTTCTTATTATATTTGTAGTCATATCAGATAATTTATCTTTGTCTATATCATCAACAAATACAACAATGTCTTCAATATTCTGTACAACTCCTGTTTCTATCGCTTTGCTCTTAATTATTTCATTAATAATATCGGTAGCATTGCCTTGTCCTACTCCTCGGCCATTTTTTGTGCCCGTCTTACTAATCCCAAGACACGTTTCTTTAGGTTCAGACATAAACCGAAATAGTTCAATAGCCTTCGAATGTTCGGAATTTCTAATATAATCAACAACTTTGGAAAAAAAACTTTTTATTGTTCCGTCTACTTCCACAGACCATGGATCACTTCTAGTGGAAATAAGATAAGGATCGATATATAATGGGTAGTCTCTGTTTATTTCAATATTTACAAAATCTAGCTGAACTTGATCTACTTCCAAGTCATATATATCACTAATTTTCAAGAACTCTACCCCCTTTATAATTGGACACTCCTTCCTAGTAATGATAACATGTATCCATTAATAAGTGGATATATTGTACTTTATTGTCATCTTTTGTTTTAGAAACTATTTCAAAAGTCTTAATCTATTACAATACAGAAAGCCAAAATGGACATACCTCTTTCCAAAGGGTAATATTCTACACAAGACAGACCGGAAACTTACACATAAAAACAAGCCAGAGCGCATGACCACTCATGCTCCGGCTTGTTTTTATTTCAAGTTATTTCGAATATATTCCGGGTCCGCCTTTTTCAAATACTTCAGCGAAATTCCAAATACATTCTCATTTCAATTTAATATGAATATATCTTTCTTTTAAATACTGAATCATACTATCTTCAACGATCAAACAACTTACTTCATCACGTTTGCTAACTTTCCCAATCTTGGATAACCAGTTATGAGAACCTATAAACAAATACTTATCATCAACTAACAAAATTTTAGAATGAATAGGAGGAATATATTGAAGTGCTTCGCCCATTACCTCTTTTAGCTTTGAAATTGATAGTTCAATATCTGATTTTCTTCCAAATGCATAATCCTTCATAACAATACTATTAATATCATGTATATCGATCCCTTTTCCCCCTCTATATCCAAAACCAATTCGGATCTCCACGCTTTTAGCCATCGCTGCCTCAACAATATCAATAAACTCTTCATTAACCACGTACGGCATGATCCAAGGGGAGAAGATAACTATTGACTTCGTGGCATAACGCATTGCTTCTATCAATACCTGATAATGCTCTTCTGGTGTTATAATTAGATGTTGCGGTATATGTTCACGAATGTATGTTGAAAACACTTCATTTTCATTCTCCATCTTATCAGTTGGAGTAGTAAACAACCCAAAGGAAATAGCTTTCATATCTGGACTTACAGTATGAAATTGTTCGTCATAGGGGCTAATACCTACACCCTTTTCCATAATAATCCTAAGAACATGCTGCAAATAATTATGTTCGAGATTGGAAATAATATCAAGATTTCCAACCAACACAAACTGTTCTTTGGCACGGGATAAAGCTACGTTTAGCATATTAGACCGACCACCAATAAATGCAGTAAGTCCTTGTTTTTTGGAAGTGTTAGTATCAATGACTGAGCTGAAAATTATATACTTCTTTTCCTGCCCTTGAAAGGTATGTACAGTGCCGATATCTACTCCAGCAATAGCTGCCTGCAACTTTTCCTTTTGTTTACTGAATGGAGTTATAATTCCGATTTGTTCTTTAATATCTTCACCATACTCCTTCACATAAGCATCTACTAAATTCTTACACACCTGCACCTCTGAAAGGTTAGAGTGGGCTCTGCGATCCTTTAAACCTCGCACGTCTATTGCTACCAAATTTCGTTCGAACAATTTGTCATGGTTGTCTTTATTAATGATGGTAAGTATGTTTCCATAAACATATAGATTCGAAAATAACATTATACTTTCCTCGCATCGGCGATGCTCGGTTAAGATCATTCCTTTTCTTTTTCCTTGGTAATCACATTCGTATATATCAGAATTAAGATCAACGTAACTTTGAGCACTATTGCGCTGCACACAGAGCGTATCATGATGTGTCTCTGGTATAGGCTGAAATTGCTCAATAACATTGCTTTTTAAGAGCCTTATAGGCTCCAATTGCTCAATATCCCCCACGATTATAGCTCTTCTGGATCGAAACAAAGGGCTGCTCAAATAATGCGCCATAATTTGCCCTGCTTCATCGACAAGTAAGGTGTCAATTAGTTGCGGCAACAAATGAAAAGTTCTCTCTCCGAAAGAATGTAAGGTAGAAGTAGCGACTGGAAAACAAAGAAACATTGTGTCCCAGAGACTCTGAATCCCTTTTGCATACTGAATGTCTCTTTTATTTCCTTCATTGAAAAAAGGATTGAACCAGCTGCCTTCACATATCAAATTCAAGTTATGTATTACTTCTTTTGCATGTTGTAAAATGTACTGTTCTGTCACTCTCAAGGAGAGTAAATACAGCTCGTGACGTTTTCTTAAAATAATAGGATTGCACGAAAAGTCAAATCTGCTGTTTAATGAGGTTTCTTCTAACTCCCATTTATCACTGAGTTCTTGTTCCTTTAATATCTGTAATTCCAACAATTCAATCACCTTATAAAGAAATTGCAATTTCAGGGTCAAAGCCAGTTGTTCTATTTCTTGATCAGTAAGCTGTTCTTGAATCTCTAATGCAATCGATTTCTGAACATTAAGATCGTTTATGGAGGATGGTAATCGCTTATTAAGTAATTCTTGTTCCTCGGTTTCTTTATTCTTTATCAAACGATTTTCAATATAAGTTTCAGATGGATATTCCTTAAAAAAAACTTTTCTTTTTGGAATAAGCCAACCAAACCAACTGCCCTTCTTCCACCTTAGATATTTCTCTAAAATACTGTAGCCTTCCTTGATCTCTTCGGGTAAGACTCGCAATCGCAACTTGGTTTCTTCTACTTTCTTTTCCAAATTTCTGATATTCTGTTCTGAGTCTGTATGTCTATCCTTCAAATCATTCATTGAAATTTCGAGTTCAATAACCCTTTTTTCGGACTCCTCCCTTTCACTTATAAATCTCGATCTATCTTCAGCTGTGCTTATAGATGTTATTTTATTGTCAGTATAGAAACGAACAGTCTCCTCTCTTACTTCAATGAATCGCTCTATATCACCATACATATCTTCAAGTTTGTTATATGTATCAATAAATTGAGTTTTTACTTCAGGCAGGGGATGTTGGTTGTACTCAGCTTCCAGCCCTTTAAGAAACATTGGAACAAACTTCTTCATGAATGACTCTTTATTAGTGGCATTACCTAACCTTGCGCAAAAGAAGCCATTAATTTGCTCGTTTTCTTCTTCGTTTGTTACAAATCGAGAAAAGTATGCCACTTCTTTAAGTAGCTCTAATCCAATATTATCCACAGCTTTATTATTGGTGCTAGTTAGAACCATCGAGTAAGTTCGTTCACTACCAGTGATCGGATAACGATATAGTTCGCTGCTTCTTTCCTTAAACCGCTCCCATGGCTGCTCCCATACCTCAATAAGCCCCCTTGCTTTTTTAACCATATTATCGGCAAAAATTTCTTTGAGCAGTGTGCTTTTCCCTGTACCAGGGGGGCCATTTACCGATAAAAGAGTGTAGTTTTGAGCTGCATCAAGCGTATGCCACTGTTTCTCATTGATCGGATAAGAACCTGAATAACTTCCATAATGAAATAACTTGCCTTCTTCTGAGTTGTTATACTCTACAGTGGAATGTCCCCCTATTAAATAAGTCGACAACAACTCCGGAAACTTTACTTTCTCTGAAACTAATTCAATAATACGTTGAATCTCCTTTTGAAAAATCGGTCTTGTCATCTCCTCCAATGTTTCAAATGTAATAAATGCCTGATTGAGTTTCTGCCAGCCTTCATAAGATTTAAAGTGTTCAAGGGTTTTTCCGTATCTTGACGATAACTCTCTATTCAGAATATTTATGATTTCAAACATATTCGTTTGTTGTGCATAGTCATTTGCACTTAGCAATTCCTGTAAGTTACTCTTTTCAATTTCAGCAATCTCAGATGTTGAACAATTTGTGAGCTTAGCGATAATGATCTCTAAGCTTTCCCGATTGATAAAAAAACTATCTACCTTAAGGTTTTGATTCTCAAATCTGCACATAAAAGTAATCAAGGGCTTTATCGTTGTCTCTTGTTTCGTTTTTTTCTTTAAAAGTGGATAGCAAATTGTTGTGGTATCTACTAGTAAATTTTTTATAAATTCTTCAGTATTCAATCTATTATCCGCATATACGAAGGGTATCCAGGATAAAAAATCGGCTACCTCCATTTCTCCTGAAACAACAAGTTTAATACTAGATCTAAGCTCATCGTCGTTGTACTTTCGTTTCTTAAGCTGATCTTTTATATCCTTGTAATCCGTAAGCTTTTTGAATATAGTGGAAACTTTCTTATCGAAAGAATATTCTTTTAAAGTACTGGTATTACTCAAATGATCATCACTAAAGAGTTCACCTTCCACCTTTGAAAGCGTATTTTCCATTAACGCTGTCTTTTTCTCATATTCAATAAAATACCTAAGTACGGTTCTAGCATCTAACAAGGAACTAACCTCCAAAAAAACCAAATTTCTATAAGATAGTCTCATTATAGAACATTTAAAGATGTTGTATAAAGTTAGTTCCCGATAAAAAAGCTTCTGCCGTTTTTTCGGCAGAAGCTCTAATAATGTTGATTCACACAAACATCCCATCAATGACAGGTACGTGTGGGTCATTACATAGCTGTATTTAATAGATTTAGGACTAAACTACCTATTCCTGAAACAAGAGTCATTTACGATGTCCTCAATTGCTCGATAAGAGTTTGCCTTGTTACCGCACCACAACTAACAGTAC
>NZ_NFUX01000019.1:0-84399 GCF_002264385.1 Paenibacillus sp. VTT E-133280 | reverse complement strand
CTTACCGTCCTTATAAGGACGCCAAAGGCGCTAATGCTTTAGTATAGAGAAAAGAAGGAGGAGCATGAATGCTCGAACAGATCGATATGTTTGCTGAAGTTTCTAATAACGGCGAGAATAGCCGTACTGGATACGATGCTGACGACATTCAAGTGCTCGAAGGTCTGGTTGCAGTGCGCAAACGACCTGGCATGTATATCGGCAGTACAAGTTCTTCGGGACTACATCATCTAGTATGGGAAATTGTAGATAATGCTGTGGATGAGCATTTAGCCAAGTATTGTACGAAGATTGACTTACTACTTCGCAAAGATGGCTCAGTAACAGTGACAGACAACGGCCGTGGAATTCCAACTGGAATGCATAAGACAGGAGTGCCAACGCCGCAGGTTGTATTTACAATTTTGCATGCAGGCGGTAAATTCGGTGGATCTGGTTACAAGAAATCAGGCGGTTTGCATGGCGTAGGGGCTTCAGTAACGAATGCTTTGTCTGAATGGCTTGAAGTAGAGATTTATCGTGAGGGCAAAATCCATCGTCAACGTTTTGAATATTGGGTGGACAAGAAGGGGAAAGAGCATGTTGGCGAGCCGGTAACGGGCCTTGAAATCTTAGGCAACACCAACAAAACCGGTTCGAAAATTACTTTTAAACCGGATATTCGCGTCTTTCCAAATGGAATTGCCCTGAATTATGACACGCTGGCAGAGCGGGTACAGGAGATTGCCTTTCTGAATTCCGGTCTGCGTATTACGCTGCATGATGAGCGGAGTAATCGTCAGGACGAGTTCTTTTACGAGGGTGGAGCAAGCCAATTTGTGCAATTCCTGAATGAGGGCAAGGATGTTCTGCATGACGTTATTCACTTCAGCGCAGAAAAAGACGATATCGAAGTGGAGGTAGCTCTTCAGTACAATGGGGGCTATACGGAAACCTTGGCTTCTTTCGTTAACTCCATTCCTACTCGTAGCGGGGGTACTCATGAGACGGGCTTTAAGACTGCGTATACTCGTGTGTTAAATGACTATGCCCGCCGTACACAGTTGCTTAAAGAAAAGGATAAGAATTTAGAAGGAAATGATTTGCGCGAAGGTATGATGGCTGTCATTAGTGTTAAAATGTCCGAGGTTGAGTTTGTTGGACAGACGAAGGATCAGCTCGGAAGTGCTTCTGCCCGTAGTGCAGTAGACTATATCGTATCTGAGAATATGGCTCGTTTCCTGGAAGAAAACCCACAGGTAGCGCAGAGTCTTTTGAAAAAATCAATTCAGGCTTCGAAGGCTCGGGAAGCGGCTCGCAAAGCCCGCGATGAGATTCGTACAGGTAAGAAACGTAGCGAGAGCTCGAATCTTGGTGGGAAATTGTCACCTGCGCAGTCCAAGGACGTTACACGTACTGAGCTGTTCATCGTAGAAGGTGATTCAGCCGGTGGCTCAGCGAAGCAAGGCCGTGATTCAAAGATTCAGGCGATCTTGCCGCTAAAAGGGAAACCTATGAATCCGGAAAAAGCCAAGCTGCTGGATATCCTGAAGAACGATGAATATAAAGCAATCATTTCCACGATTGGTGCAGGAATTGGCCCGGATTTTACCGTCGAAGACAGCAATTATTCCAAAATTATCATTATGACCGATGCGGATACAGATGGAGCGCATATTCAGGTGCTGCTGCTGACATTTTTCTATCGTTATATGAAGCCGTTAATAGATGCCGGAAAGGTTTTTATCGCCCAGCCTCCGCTTTATAAGCTGACCCGCAAAACGGGCAAGCTGGAGACCGTAAGATATGCATGGAGTGACGAAGAATTGCAAAATTATTTAAAGGAATTCGGCAAAAACTTCGAGCTTCAGCGTTATAAAGGATTGGGTGAGATGAACCCTGATCAGCTGTGGGAAACAACGATGAATCCAGAATCGCGTACACTGCTTCAAGTGCAGATTGAGGATGCGGCTAAGGCTGAGCGTCGTGTTTCTACACTGATGGGTGATAAGGTCGATCCTCGTAAACGTTGGATTGTTGAAAATGTCGATTTCACTGAAATTGTAGAGTAGCTGCAGTTAGTAGTGCTGCAAGTGACGATAATCCCGATTTTCTAAAAGCTTGGTAATTCTTGGAACGTAGGGGAATTTTGGAACTGTAGGAGCGATAGCGTCCAACTTTGTCTCCTGATTTTATCCGCATTAGCGGTATAATCAAAGAAATCTGGAGACAACAGCGGCTGGAAGTCCAAGAATCCCAGGAGTGTTCATGAGAAGCACCATACTATTATAAAACGGAAAGTTTGAGGAACAGAAGGTGAGCAAAGTGAGTAGTTTATCAGAACAATTTTTGCCGGCTTTTCTGGAAGAGGTCGTCGGTGACCGCTTTGGTCGGTATTCCAAATATATTATTCAGGACCGGGCGATTCCCGATGTCCGCGATGGACTTAAGCCTGTACAGCGCCGGATTCTTTATGCGATGTACGATTCTGGCAACACGCCTGACAAGCCGTACCGCAAGTCAGCCAAAACCGTCGGGGATGTAATGGGTAATTACCATCCACATGGTGACTCCTCGATTTACGATGGTATGGTTCGTATGGCACAGCCATGGAAGATGGGGCATGTTCTTGTTGACGGTCATGGCAACTGGGGCTCGATGGACGATGACCCAGCTGCGGCAATGCGTTATACGGAAGCACGCTTATCTCCGATTGCAATGGAGATGATGCGTGATATCGAGAAGCGGACGGTGCTGTTTAAGGACAACTTTGACAATACAGCCAAAGAGCCTGTAGTTGTTCCTTCCAGGTATCCGAATCTACTCGTAAATGGCACGAGTGGGATTTCCGCAGGCTTTGCCACTGAGATTCCGCCACATAATCTACGGGAGGTTATTGATGCTTGTATCGCAGTGATGCAGAAGCCGGATATTGAACTAGAAGATATCATGACCTTTATGAAAGGTCCGGATTTCCCTACAGGCGGCACTATTATGGGCGGAGATGGCATCATGGATGCTTACCGTACTGGTAAAGGCCGTATTTATTTACGCTCCAAGACTGAGATTGAAAATATGCGTGGCGGCAAGCAACAAATCGTGATTACGGAAGTTCCATTCCAGATTGTAAAATCACGACTAGTTACCTCCATGGAGAATATTCGATTAGAGAAGAAGATCGATGGCATTGCTGAAGTTCGTGATGAGAGTGGACGAGAAGGACTTCGGATTGTAGTGGAGCTCAAGAAAGAAGCGGATGCCCAAGGCGTTTTGGCATATCTGCTCAAAAAAACCGATCTTCAAATTACCTATAACTTCAATATGGTGGCGATCGTCAACAAGGCTCCGCAACAGCTTGGCCTTAAAGCCATCCTGGAGGCCTATATCGCGCATCAGCGTGAAGTAGTGACTCACCGCACCCAATTTGATCTGGAACGCGCAGAAGACCGTGCTCATGTCTTAGAGGGCTTGGTTAAGGCACTGAATATTCTTGATGAGGTCATCGCTGCCATCAAAGCATCGAAGAACCGTCAGGACGCTCAGAACAATCTCGTGTGGATGTTCGGGTTCAGTGAACGTCAAGCGGATTCTATTCTTACCTTACAATTGTATCGTCTGACGAATTTGGAGATTACTTCACTCCAAAAAGAATTGGATGAAATGATGGTCAAGATTACACATCTGCGTGGCATATTGGAAAGTGACAAGAAGCTCGTAGCTGTAATCCGTAAGGAATTGCTGGAGATCCGCGACAAATACGGGATCGATCGCCGTTCGCTCATCCAAGGCGAAGTTGAGGAGCTTAAGGTTAGCCTTGAAGCGCTGGTCAACGCAGAGGATGTGCTAGTAGCACTTTCCGCAGACGGTTATATTAAGCGTACAAGTATGCTTTCCTTTACCCGCTCTGGTGGGGAACGTCATACTTCAGGCGTTAAAGAAGGCGATCATATCGTTAAGCTGCTCGATGTGAATACCCGTGACAGTCTGCTGGTATTTACGCGCAAGGGGCAGTACTTCTTACTTCCGGTTCACCAGATTCCAGAGTTTAAATGGAAAGAACCTGGTACTGCGATTGTTAACGTTATCGGGTTGTCTAAAGGGGATGGAATCATTAGCGTGATTCCGGTCAATAATCTTGATGATCCGCAGCAAAGCCTTGTGTTTATCACCCGCAGAGGTCAGGTTAAGCGTACAGAGCTCAAGGAATACTCTACAAGCCGCTCTGGAGCCGTAGCAGCCTGTAAGGTAGCAGACGGTGATGAGATCATTACAGTCGTTACTAGTACGAATGACAAGGACATTGTACTAGTGACTCGTGAAGGAATGAGTATTAGATTCCATGAGAATGAAGTTAATCCTATGGGCCGTGTTGCATCCGGTGTAAGAGGCATTCAGCTTCGTGAGGGCGATGAGGTGATTTCTTGCTTCTGGGTCAGTGAAGATGAAGGTGAGATCCTTTCTATCTCCGATATCGGATATGCGAAACGTTCATTACTAGTGGATTATCCATCTCAAAGCCGCGGTGGCAAAGGGATGCCAACCTTTGAATTTAAGGAAGGCAAGCGAGTACGGCCAAATGGCAGTAAATTGGCAGGGGCTTTCTATTGCAGAGAGCCGCTGGAACTTAATGCAATTACACGGGAGAATGCACATCACACGTTCTCTTCTGAATCTGCACCACTTGGAGAGCGTCGTTCTACAGGCAAACAGATTGTCCCTGTGGAGAAAAAGGATGAGATTGTTAATCTTTTCCCAGCAGTGAAGTAAACAAGCCAAGGCACGTAGTCAATTCTTCTTGAGAATTGACTACGTGCCTTTTTTAATTTTCTCGCTTATCAGTTATGAAGATTTATTTTTCTTCTTTTGCAGGAAATGGAATTTGTTTCGCGAAAATGTAGTTATACCGGATAGAACCGCAAGGAAAGGAAGGAATCAGTGTGCACGCTTCTGAATTCAGTAAAATTTGGCATAAAATTTTAAAAGATTACAAACTACATATGGACAGTAATCTTGCCCCATCGCTAACGGATGCCCAACTCACAGTACTTGAACTGCTTCAGGAACGTGATGCCATGAAGCCTTCTGATCTGGCTCCACATCTGGCGACCAGTCCTGCAGCGGTTACTATGTTACTTGATCGGATGGAGAAAAATGGGCTTATCATTCGGGAGAGAGATGCTGCGGATCGCCGTATTGTATGGGTGAGTATAACGGAAATTGGAACGCAGGAGACTGCACGTGGTTTGAAGATCCGCAGTGATTTTTTTGCAGAAGCGCTTGATCCGATATCCTCTCATAACCAACAGCTACTACTCTATTTAATGGGCAAAATGGTTGTTACAACAACACCGGAAGGTTCTACACCATGAATAATCGGGGTGACAAGGGCCGGAGAAATAGATTGAGGTACAAGCTTGCGATGACAAGCTATTAAAAAAGTACAACAACACTTATTTTTACAAAAGAAGGCCATCCATTAACGGATAGCCTTCTTTTGTAATTCCTTGGACCATAAATCCCAAGGATGGGTTTGCGGGGGCAGGGAAATAAGTTCTACTTCTTCTTTAGTAACAGGGTGGGGAAAGCCTACAAGTGCAGACCACAGTGCAATTTGCTGTCCAGGTCTGTTCACCGAAGCCCCATACTTCTGATCACCGTATAATGGGCAGCCGATGGAGCTGAGCTGCACTCGAATTTGATGGGAACGACCGGTGAGTAAATCGATCTTGAGCAGGCTGTAACCCTCAGCGCTGCCAAGTACTGTGTAATCCAGCATGGCTTCCTTACCGCCGGGGGTTCCTTTACGGACGACAGTGACGGTATTGCTCTTGGCGTCTTTAAGCAGTGTATCGGTAAGACGGCCATGAGATGCTGGTGGTTTACCGTGCACGACCGTTAAGTACACCTTATGAAAGCTGTGAGTTCTGACACACTCGGATAGTCTTGATGCTGCTTTTGATGTCTTGGCAAAGATCATTGCACCCCCAACTGGACGATCCAGGCGGTGGACTAGCCCCATATAGACGTTGCCAGGCTTGTTGAAGCGTTCCTTCACATCTTCTTTGAGCAGATTGAGCAGATCAGGATCTCCAGTAGCATCCTCCTGAACAGGAATATTCACGGGCTTCACTATGCCTAGAAGATGATTATCTTCGTATAACACTTCAAAGCGCTTCGATATTCCGTCCAGCGGCTCGTTGCTGCCAGATAAATGCTGTGTCATGGCTTACGCCTCCCAGCGTCCCAGAATACCGCATGGCAGGTTCATGCCGGAGGAAGTGATCGGAAGACCGATTTCACCGGAGGTGAGCTTCCCGCCATAACGTTTACCCATGGTCATCGACAACATATTACGTAGGACCGTTGGAGAAATCCCAGTGGTGTATGAATTGATTAGCATAAACAAAGGTTTGTCGCTCATGATTTGCATACAGCTCTCAAGGAAAGGATATAAGCTGGACTCCAGCTTCCACATTTCTCCGCCAGGCCCTCTTCCATAGGAAGGCGGGTCCATGATAATCGCATCATACTTACTACCACGACGTTGTTCACGTTGTACGAATTTGAATACGTCATCCGTGATGTAGCGAACTGGACGCTCGCCTAGGCCGGACAGCTGGACATTTTCTTTTGCCCATTGCACCATTCCTTTGGCTGCATCCACGTGAACAACCGAAGCGCCGGCACTTGCTGCGGCTACAGTAGCTCCACCTGTGTAAGCAAATAGATTTAGTACTGAGATCGGACGGTTAGCAGCCGCAATCTTGTCCATCATCCAGCTCCAGTTGGCCGCTTGTTCAGGGAATAACCCTGTATGTTTAAAATTCGTAGGACGCAAATGGAATTTTAATTTTCCGTAACTAATTTTCCAATCATCCGGAATTGTTTTCTTCATTTCCCATTGTCCACCACCCGCTGAGGAACGGTGATAATGACCGTGTACATCACGCCATTTCGCTGTCTCATTGGAGAGTGGCCAAATAATTTGTGGATCCGGACGGCGCAGGATGATGTCACCCCAACGTTCAAGCTTCTCTCCACCGCCAGTGTCAATTACTTCATAGTCTTTCCAGTCGCTAGCTATATACATTTTTTAATCCATCCTTCAAAAATTCATTTAGCCTTTATTGTACATCATTTCACCATATAGCTACAAACAAAATAAGCACAAGCCCAACACTCTGCTTATTTTATCCAATGAAGATAATGTGTATAATATTTCCATGCTCACAGCTATTATTCTGGCAGATCAAGCAATGATTGTGTATGATCAGATACCAGAGTCTTTACAATATTTATGATCGGAGAATAGCAGCTTATGTTCAATCTCGCACCTCTATATTTCCCGATAACTGCAAATCCAGCACAAACTAGTGAATTTCTACCTAGTCGAGCTTTGCAGCCATATATTCGCTGTTTCTGGGGCTCTGTTACACCGCGTATTTCTACAGAGGCATCCGTTCACGTAGTGGACAAGGCATCTGGTTACAAAATTCGAATGGAAACCATTATTCCAGATACATGCATGGACATTATTTGGAATCTGAATGAATCGACAGGCTTAACAACTACCGTTTTTTCCGGCATCAATGATGCTCCTTTTGAAGTCCCTTCAGACAGGGGGAAGGGTATGATCTCAACCTTTGGTATCCGATTTCATTTCTGGGCCGTTCATTTTTTTGCAGATGACCATCTCCGGGATGTCCTGAATGCATTTGTAGATGTGGACCAGTACTTTTGTACTTTTAAAAAAGAGCTAGGACTTCTGCTGGAACAAGCAAATTCTATGAATGAAAGGATAGCAGCAGCTGAGGCATATCTTTTTCAGCGTCTTGAGCGTGGAGGACGGACTAATGATCGGATGATGAATGCAATTTATACCCTAATTAAACAAAAGGGTGTGGTAACAGCTGAGGATTTGGAAACCAGCTCTAATCTAAGCAGACGCCAACTCGAAAGACTTTTTCAAGAATACGTAGGTGTATCCCCTAAAAAAACAGCTGACCTTGTGCGATTTCAGAATGTATGGCGGGAAATGTATCAACTACCTGTGCAGACGAAGAATATTCAGGATCTTATTTTTACTTATGGATTCAGCCATCAGCCTCATTTTCTAAACAGTTTTAAGAAATATGCAGGAAGAACACCACTTGAGGCTTTAGTCTATGCGGGCAGATAAATGTCGCATTTTTGCAATACAAAGGATGCTAGCCTTGTTAAACTCAAGTAAGAAATGGATACTATGATGATGAGAATGAAAGGGGACAAATTATGATTTCGTCTTTTGAAGGTACTAACATCTACACTAAGGATACTGCTGCGTTGGCTGCATTTTATTCGGAGGTGCTAGGGATTCCAATTCCGTTCGAAGGCTACGGAAATTTTGATGGTGCAAAGATTGGATTCGACAAGAAGCAGCCTGGAATCATCATTTGGGATGAGACGAAATGGGAAAAGCTCACGACTGGCTTTGTTAATTTAGTATTCGGCTGCGATAATCTCGATGAGACGTACGAGCAGTTAAAGGCTAAGGGACTGGATTGTCAGCCACCGGTTACGATGGCGTATGGCGGGAAAGAAATGAATTTCCGCGATCCAGATGGTAATCACATTACCTTGCTCGAAGGAGCATACTAAATAATTTTGAACAAAAAAGGGATTGAACGCAAACATCAACCGTGTGATTAAACGGGAGTTTGCGTTTTTTTTATTTTATTCATTTGACAATGATAATCATTATCAAATAGAATGGGGGTGAAGCACACATCATTTAAATTTTATGTTTAGTAATGGGAGGAACAGAAAGATGACTAAAGTGCTAGTGGCATACGCCAGTCTAACTGGAAACACTGAGGAAATGGCTGAGTTGATTGTAGAGGGAATACGCCAAGCAGGTGGTGAAGCCGTTTTGAAATCGGTCACTGAATGTAATGCGGTTGAGATAAATTCATATGAAGGCGTTCTGTTAGGAGCATATACTTGGGGAGATGGAGAGATACCAGATGAAGCTCTTGATTTCTATGAGGAGATGGATGAGCTTGATTTGACTGCTATGAAGTCAGCAGTTTTTGGAAGTGGAGACACAGGGTACGCGATTTATTGTGGAGCCGTGGACTTATTCGTGGAGAAGTTAAAGGAACGTGGAGCTGTGATATTACAGGATAGTCTTAAGATTGAATATGGCCCGAACGCTGCTGAAAAAGAAGCCTGCCGTCAATTCGGTCGTCAATTTATCGAAGCTTGTATGGTGGCATCATAGGATGGGCGGGCCAGCAGGAAGTTGGATGAAGAAACAAGTGAATTTACATACGCCTCCATATAAACGACTGCATGATTATCGAGTGGAGCACATTATGCTTGGAGGGGCCGAGAATTTATCAAGCGGAGCTCCAGCGACCGGGCTCCCACGCTGGCGCCAGCAGGTTCAATATGCTGTAGGGCATACACTTAACGACTTTTATAGTTTGCTGCCTGAAGTTCGAAGGGAGATACCGATACAATTTCTGTTAGAGCGTCGTTGGCCGCCTAGAGGGGATGCTTTTCCTTCATTACTGCAATATTGGGATATCAAGACAAGTATAGCGGATGAACTAATGCGTATCGTTTCGACCAATCATTTACTGGAAATTCCGGTTATGCTATACGAGCAGTGGTATGTGCCAGTCCCGGAGCTGAACTTGGAGCTTTCGATGATTACTCAATTAGCTTGGAATTCTATTCAGAATGGTCGAAGCCTGAACATTCAGAAATTTATGGTGAATGGCAATGAGGATACAATTGCGGGCTTTTTGCATATGACTAACGTCTTTTGTTATGCGGCTTACGGTGAACCTGCGGAGACCGTGGAAATCTACTCCTTGCTAGAGGGTCGTAAATACTCTTACAACGGAAATGCAGTCCCGTATAAGGAGTCTTTGGATTATGTTCGATTGTTATCTGTATTTCTGGAGCAGGAAGTGCACGCGGATGGCTCATTAAACTGTAGTGACCGTAGAAATGATAGAGGCGAAGCTAATGTTGGAGGCTTTGGGCTCATGTGATTACTTCTTATAATAAAATAAAGCCTCCTGCTCTACAGGCGAAAACGCCCATTAGACAGGAGGCTTTATTTCTATGGATTAGCCGATATAACGGTAATAATCCTGCTTATTCTGAATGATAAAGCCACAGCTTTCATATAGCTTAAGCGCATTGGGATTATCTAGAGCGACCTCGAGATTAATTCCATTATAGTTTTTACGTTCTCGTTTGATCGTTTGAAGAAGGGCACTTCGTCCAATGCCTAGCCCCCGTAGCTTCTTGCTGACAGTAAATCCATAAATCCAGGTTTCATTATCTTCGGTCCACAGCCGCATTTTACCAACAGGTTGTCCATCCATTTCGATCATAATATGTTCTTGCAGGCCTTCCTGTTTCTGCAGGTCATAGAGTTCGGCAGCATCTTCTGTCTTTATATCAAAGCCTCCACAATCCAGCTCAACAAGAATTGGGGCTTCGTCTTCACGAGCAGGGCGTAAGATCACAGTCCCTGTGGCTGAGCTTGCTTCAGAAGAAGCAACCGAATTTCCGCCCCATTTCATTTGGTATTCTGCATGATTAAACTGTAGTGGTAGTGTTCGAAGGAATGCTACACCAGATGACGAAGCAGCGGGAGCGTTTAGAAGCAGGGTAGCGACATTGCCCCGTTGGATAATAGTCTGCGCTCGGTTCCACAGTGAGGTGAAGATGCCCCGTCGGCGGTAGCCTGGCCGAACCATGCCGCAGACCTCCATATCGCTTCCGAATCCATAAAGTCCTAAGAAGCCGACGAGTAATTCATCTTCATAAGTCACGAGCCATTCCGTATCTCCTACGCTTGATGGCTGGCGAAGCATATCCCAATTCAATTTCAGTGAAATTCCGTCATATTGCTCACAGCGTTCTTGTAATTCTTCTATATTTCTCAAAGTATCGGTAGTAGTCAAACCCGTTTCCTCCTAATGTGTATTTGAACTAAGTGTATTAGTTCGAATAGGTTAATAAAGCTTCACGGAAACGGGAACGGAGATCAGTCTCGCTCGCCTGTGTTTCCGCTCAGCACGTCCTTATACTCCGGATGCTTCTCGAATTGATGAGCTGCATAGGAGCACACAGGAACAATTTTCAAATTTTCATTTCGAGCCTTATCTACAACAGCCCGTACAAGTTCTTCACCGGTACCTTGACCGCGCAGTTCCTCAGAGACACGAGTGTGGTCAATGACCAATTCCCCAGCATCTTTATCCAAACTGTATGTGATCTCAGCAAGGTCCTTCCCGTCATTCGCAACAAAAAAACGTCCTGTTCCAGTTTGAATTTGCATCTTATGGCTTCACTCCTAAAATGTTATTGCCTATATTTTACTACCACGATTTGCAAAAAGCGAGGAACGAAGCAGATTGATTGCTCGCCCTGGATGTTTGATGGCGTTCCATAGATGGATTTATCGAGGAAGTTAGGATTACTGGTGTGAATAATGCGCTTTTGTTACTCGAGGCAGTTGCTTGTAATGTTTGTTCTGACGCGATCGAGTGACTTTTGGCGAGCCGAGAAGGTGGGGGCTGGAATTTCTGGACAAGCTATTGTGCTGGATATGTAAGGCGGGCCAGACATTCCCGGCACTCTGATGCAGGAACATCCAGGACTGCCGGAAACATGGGAATCCTTGAGACCTCAACATGTCCAAAACTCCTGTCATCATAATCATCCATTGGAGCTTTCGGACTCCATTGCAGCTATCCTTAGGAAAACCCAAAAATTAGGGGAATACTTCGTATAAGGTCCACTGTGTCCGATAGCAACTTCGTTCGAGTATATTTTACCGATGGAATCGCTATGACTAGGTGGTTGATCGCATGGGTTAAGATCCTCGATGCAACCGTACTGAAATGTCCCTTAGCTGTATTTTACGAGTAGAAGTCCCCTTGCACGAACACCTCGCAAACAAACCTAAATTAAAGTTAGATACGCAGAAATTCTGCGGTCAAACGGCAGTCAATGAGCAGTCAATCAGCAGTCAATGAATTTTTATGCACTCCCGTTTATAAAGTAGCTTGCGTATACTCAGGATAATACAATAAGATTAAGAGAATATCTCACTACTGAAAAGAACCGCTAGCAGGAGGAATCATTGTGGAATACAAGGTTGAGGTTGAATTTAGGTCCATTTATGAATTATTGAACAGCTTACATACTTATTTGTGCAAAAAATCCTATAAGAAGATTGATTTAGGAATGGCGTGGGTCACAGAAATTGAGAGCAGCCTCAGTCAAGAACTGCTATCACGCCTGAAAGAAACCGAACTAAATAATGAATGGAAAATGTTGAATCTGCTCATTTACTGTTGTCCATTTAAGGATGATGTAGACAGTGTGTTGAACTGGATTGAAGGGTTATCTGTTGGCGAGTTATATGAGACCTTATCAAAATATGTAAAGGTTTTTCCAAGCCATATGGAGGATTACCGTAATCGCGTAGTATTTTTACTCTCCGAATGGAACCGCCAGTACTTTAGTCAATGTAATCCTGCGATTCTAAGCAAATTACAGCAGCATGTAGATTTGAAGAACATGGAGCTTAATGAACTGGAAACGGCTGATTTTGTGAACAAGACGACCAACGGATTTTACTTCATTCCTACGGATGGGCTCAAGAAGCTCGTTCTGATTCCACAGTACCATTTTCAGCCTGCTAATATCATCTATTGCTACGGTGAATTAACGATCTGTCATTATGCGGCCTGGATTTCGATAGAGAACGAAGAGATTTCACCATTTATGTACAGAACGATTCGTAGTCTAAGCGAAAAAAGCCGCCTGAAAATCCTCCAAGCCCTTAGCGGTGGCCGCAAAACGTTTACCGAAATTGTAAAGCATGCAGGAATCTCGAAGGGGATCGTTCACGATCATATTTTTAATCTTCGCTGTGCAGGTTTGCTTCATGCCTATATTGAAGGTGAGAATGTCACCGGATATAGTCTGCGTCTGGAAGGCATTCATCGGATGAATGAGCAGCTTTTTGATTATTTAAAATAAAGATTTTGAATAAATTGTACGGTCTGAAGGTCAGAATTCTCTTATGCAGAGAGGGTTTTGGCTTTTTTTGTTTTTTTTTAATATTTGCATAATTCTGTTTGTGGAGAATTTTTTTAAAGTTCTCTCTTTACAGAACTTAAAAACCTTTCTATAATGAACATCAGAAGTTATTCATACTTAACAGGTAGGAATTATAGTTATTATTCTATTAGAGAGAAAAGGGAGATAGGTACATGAGAAAAAATGCGATTGTAATCACTTCATTACTGCTTACGGGTTCACTGTTACTTTCGGCTTGCGCTAACAACAGTACTAACGAATCCTCGTCCGCGAACAATGCGGATAAAGGGTCCAATTCAACTAATGTGGAAGCAGCAACTACGCCAGAAATTGTTCCTGCTGGTGCGCTAAGCGAGCCTTTTACCGCAACCGATTTGTCCAAACTTCCAGCAGTTGCACAGAAACGCACAGACACCATTATCGTAGGGTTAACGGACCCAAGTGGAGCTTTCACTCCGTATTTTCAGCAAAGTGGTTATGATGGCAATGTATCCTCACTGCTATACGCATCTCTCGTAACTGTAGACGATAAAGGTATTCCAACACCGGAGCTTGCGGAGAGCTGGGATGTTTCGGACGATCAGCTTACATACACGTTCCATTTGCAAAAAGATTTGAAATTCAGCGACGGTTCTCCATTAACAGCGGATGATGTAGCCTTTACTTGGACGATCCAATACGACAAATCGTATGACGGTAGCTCGCAGCTTCCATCCCTAAATATTAAAGGCGGCAAAGCCTATAAAGAAGGTACTTCTCCAAAGATAGAAGGGATTAAGGTGATTGATCCACAGACGATCTCAGCTACGCTTGAGCAGCCCAACGCAACAGCGCTGGTACAGCTCGGCTCGAATGTATTGTCTAAAGCTTACTATGGCAAGGACTATACATTTGGAAATCTCGAATACATCAAGAAGCTGCATGAGAAGCCACTGGGGGATGGACCTTACAAGCTGGAGAAATTTATTCCGGGGCAAGAGGTACGTTTTGTAGCGAATGAGAATTATTTCAAAGGTAAACCAAAGACAGAACATTTCATCTACAAAACTACGGAAGGCGATGTATGGCAGTTCGTAGAAACGGGTGAGGTAGACTACGCTTCTTTTAGTGCAACAGACGAGAATATCGAGAAGCTGAAAGCGCTCGGCTTTGTGAATATTATTCCTTACACTCCAAGCACGTACGGATACCTGCAAGTCAATTTGAAACATGAGCAGCTCAAGGATAAGCTTGTACGTCAAGCTATTGTGTACGGTTTGGATCGTCAGAGTATTTATGTGGATGCAGCACAAGGTGCAGGTTCTATTGCGAACATTCCGGCATCCCCAATCTCTTGGTCTTACACGGAGGAAGGCATTAATCCTTACAAATATGATCCGGAAAAAGCTAAACAATTGCTCGATGAAGCCGGCTGGACTGTAGGAGCGGGTGGTATCCGTGAAAAAGATGGCAAACCGCTCAGCATTCATTACCTCGGTTCGAAGAGTAAAAACACAGATATTTTCATCGCTGTAGCGAAAGAGAATTTTGAAGCACTGGGTATCGACTTCCAGCCTGAGGTGTTCGCAGACTTTAACTCACTGGTATCTAAGGTAGAAGGTGGGGATTACGACCTCGTATCCTTCTCCACAAGTATGTTGACTGATCCGTCTGACGGGTTCATGCAATTCTTTGATGGCGAGATCACGGATTATGACAATCCGAAATTCCTGGAGTTATACAATAAAGCTTTGGCAACTACAGATATTGAAGCCCGCAAAGCGGTATACAAAGAGCTGTACCAGCTCTTCAATGATGAACTGCCTATTATTTTCACAAGTTACAAAAAGACTGTATACGCCTATAACGGACGTATTGAGAATCTATCGGTCAGCCCGTTCATCGGTCTTGCTGGCAGTCTGCCAACTTGGAGCCTGAAATAAATAAAACAGTGTCCCCTGTTCTAGATTCTTGGGCAGGGGACAAATCATAAGGAGCCTGTCATGAGCGCTTATTTATCGAAAAGACTGTTGTACATGGTCATTATCTTATTTGCGGCATCATTATTGATCTTCTGTCTGTATGCTTCAACACCGGGAGATTTCATAACCGGAAATATTAAATTGACGGCAGAGCGCAAAGCAGAGCTGCGTGAGATCTACGGCTTAAACAAGCCGATGCTTGAGCGGTATGGAGTATGGATGAAAAATGCGCTGCATGGCGATTTCGGGTATTCCTTAGCCCAGCAAAAGCCTGTGCTTCAGCTTTTTAATGATTATATTTGGAATTCCTTTCTGCTGGCTGCCGTTTCCACGTTTCTGACGTGGGTGATTGCAGTTATTATTGGTGTGATTTCAGCTTATAAGCAATATTCATGGTTCGATACACTCGTGATGATCGCAATATTCGCAGCCATGTCGCTGCCGTCATTTTTTATAGGCTTATTCCTGATCAAAATCCTGGCTGTCGATCTCAAGTGGCTGCCTCCGGGTGGAATCATCACTACAGGCAGCAACGCTACGGGTCTGGCGTACTTTAAGGAGATTGTTATGCATATGACCCTTCCAGTTGTTGTTATGACCCTCCTTGGATTAGGCTCGCTCACGCGTTATTTCCGCAGCAATATGATCGATGTCTTAAAGCAGGATTATATCCGTACTGCCCGCGCTAAAGGTCTAAGGGAGCGTAAGGTGCTTTTTACACATGCCTTGCGTAATGCCTTATTGCCTGCGATTACACTGGTTGGCTTCGAGCTTCCAGCGCTATTTGGCGGATCACTGATTATTGAGAAAATATTTAATTGGCCGGGGATTGGGCAACTGTATATGCAGTCCTTCGGGCTTAGGGATTATCCTTTACTGATGGGCTTTACGATGTTTATTGCGATACTTACCGTCATAGGAACGTTGCTTTCGGATGTTTTGTACCGGATCGCCGATCCTAGAGTTCGGCTATAGAGAGGAGGAAGCTGACGTGGCAGTTCAAAGTAATGTAGCGGGGATTTCAAAACCCCAGACCACCAAAGGAAAATCCTCTTTATTCCGGCAATCCCTTCGAAGATTGTTAAAGAACAAGCTGGCGGTATCCGGGTTTGTGGTAGTGATTTTTATGTTTGCGCTTTGTTTTATAGGTCCTCTGTTCTCTCCCTATACCGATAACAAAATTAATATGGCATTGATGAACAAAGCACCTAATATGAAGCATTGGCTGGGTACCGACGCGCTGGGCAGGGATATTCTGACCCGGGTGATGCAGGCAGGACGCATTTCACTGACAGTAGGACTGGCATCCATGGTGCTTTCGGTGTTTATCGGGGCTCTTTTGGGGGCCATAGCTGGTTATTACCGTGGAATCGCTGATCAAATCATAATGCGGATTGCGGATCTGTTATTGACGGTTCCGAGTCTGCCTCTGCTTTTTATTTTTGGAGCATTGTTATCAGAGTGGAAAATTCCAACGGATTATCGCATGTATATTGTTATGCTTATGCTTAGCATTGTGAGCTGGCCGGGTATGGCGCGTATGGTGCGGGGGCAAATGCTTAGTCTGCGAGAACGTGAGTTTATGCAAGCAGCCGTAGTATTAGGCCTTCGGGATCGGCGTAAATTGTTTAATCACTTGCTGCCGAACATTGTCCCGCTGCTGATCGTTATGGCTACTCTCAACATCGGTGGCGCTATTCTGAGTGAATCGGTTCTTAGCTTTTTTGGGCTAGGTGTTATGCCGCCAACGCCAACCTGGGGCAATATGATTGATGCAGCGAATAATATGATCGACTTTAAGGATCGGCCGTGGCTGTGGATTCCGCCTGGGCTATCCATCTTCGCGACAGTAATCGCGATCAATATCTTTGGTGACGGACTCCGGGACGTACTTGATCCTAAACAGAAGAGGTAGGTGACCCTCACATGAGTGATTTAATGAATATAGACGGTCTAAGTACATACTTCTTCACGGAAGAAGGGAAAGTGAAAGCCGTTGATGATGTAAGCTTCCGTGTTCGTGAAGGAGAGACGGTCTGTATCGTCGGAGAATCGGGTTGCGGCAAAAGTGTAACTGCGATGTCCATCATGGGTCTTGTTGAAGAGCCAGGGGGCAAGGTTGTCCATGGCAAAATTGATTTTCAGGGTGAAGATTTGTTACAAATGGACAAAAACACACTGCGAGCTATCCGTGGCAACGAGATCGCGATGATCTTCCAGGAGCCCATGTCCTCTCTTAATCCTGTAATTAAGATCGGTGAACAAATTATGGAGCCGTTGATCGTGCATTTGAAGATGAACAAGAAGCAGGCACGTATCCGGGCAATTGAACTGATAAAACAGGTAGGCATATCACGCCCTGAACAAATAGCAGATAGTTACCCACATGAACTGAGCGGAGGGATGCTGCAGCGGATAATGATCGCTATTGCCATCGCCTGCAGTCCAAAGCTATTGATTGCAGATGAACCGACCACGGCGCTGGATGTAACGATTCAAGCACAAATTCTGGATATGCTTCGTGAAATTAAAGCCAGCTCCGGCATGTCTATTCTATTAATCACCCATGATCTGGGTGTAGTCGCGGAGATGGCTGATTACGTGATTGTTATGTACTCCGGAAAGATTGTGGAGGAGGGGGAAGTTGTTGAATTGTTCAACAATCCCAAACACCCGTATACGAAAGGGCTGCTCAAATCGAAGCCAGTTATTAATCAGCGACAGGATGAGCTGTATTCCATACCAGGCCAAGTGCCAAATCCGCTTGAGCTGGTACCTTCTTGCTATTTTCATGACCGCTGTGAGCATTGCATGCCTGTATGTGCCAGCCAGCAGCCCCAGCTTAAAGAAGTGGCCAGCAGACAAAAGGTAGCTTGCTGGTTGTATGAGGAGGCGGTTGTTCATGCCTGAGGCATTGCTTGAGGTCAATCATCTGAAGAAATATTTCCCTGTCACTAAGGGATTGCTTAACCGAACGGTTGGGCATGTAAAGGCTGTTGATGATATTAGCATCACGCTTCAGCCAGGGGAGACGTTTGGGCTTGTAGGAGAATCCGGGAGCGGAAAGAGTACGGTCGGACGGACGATTTTACGGCTAACGGATAAAACGGCAGGCGAGATCAAATTCAAAGGGATAGACATTCATTCTTTGTCTCCCGCTGAATTGCGAAAGATCAGACCGCAAATGCAGCTAATCTTTCAAGACCCGTATAGCTCACTTAACCCTCGGGTCCGCATAGGTGATGCTATCGGAGAAGCTTTACTGGATCATGGGTTATGCTCAAAATCAGAGGTTCGTGATCGGGTGCTTGAGGCGCTTGAGGCATGTGGTTTATCCTCTTATCATATTGATCGCTTCCCGCATGAATTCTCGGGGGGGCAGCGGCAGCGGATCGGAATCGCGCGTGCGCTTGTGCTGAATCCTGAGCTAATCATTGCAGACGAGCCAGTCTCGGCCTTGGATGTATCCATCCAAGCGCAGATTATTAATTTATTCAGTAAGCTGCAGCAGAGCCGTGGGCTAACCTATTTGTTCATCTCTCATGATTTGAGTGTAGTGGAGCATTTATGTTCAAGAATCGGTGTCATGTATCTGGGATCTATGATGGAGACGGCTTCTAGAGATGAATTATTTAAGAATCCGCTCCATCCGTATACCAAGGCATTGCTATCAGCTGTTCCAATACCTATTCCGAAGCTGAAAAGGGAAAGAATCGTTCTTAAGGGGGATATTCCGAGTCCTGTGAATCCCCCGGCTGGCTGTAAATTTCATACTCGTTGTCCCTATGCCCAAGAGGTTTGCAAATCGGAGATTCCTGTATTCCGCGATGCTGGTAATAATCATTTTGTAGCCTGTCATTTGGTCTGAGCTTTGTCACAGATATAATGATGATTCACTCCTAAGTCTTGAATAATTAATGTTGAATTGTATAATAATACAATTTGACCTTATTTTTGCCTGTGCTCAAAAAGTTTAAAAGGGTTTCAAAGCCAGGTTAATGGGGTAATTAGAGAGTGGTTAGGTTAGACGTACATATCTAATCGGTCTAGTATAAAATCCCTACTTAGGAGGAATCATCGTGAATACAACAGTACGTTTGACAGAAAGATCCGGCTCGACTTCTTCACAGCGCAGAAAAGGCTTTGTACCGGTCGTCGTGTACGGTGCAGGTTCAGATAGCCAGTCCTTTACAGCGGATGCTAAGACAATTACCGGGATTTTGGCTAATAACCCTCGGGCGGTATTAACCTTGGAATTGCCAGATTCAGGTAAAAAGAACGTTGTCATCCAAGAAATTCAGCGCCAGCCCGTATCCAAACAACTGCTGCATATTGATTTTCAGCAGATCGACATGAAAGCCAAATTGGATACGAAAGTAGCCTTTCACTTTACAGGTGATCCAGTAGGTGTGAAGAGTGGCGGTGTGCAGCAAATTGAATTGCATGAGCTGGATATTCGTACACTTCCAGATAAATTAACGGCATCCTTTGAGGTGGATATCAGCGGACTAGATATTGGTGACCAATTGCTGGTATCTGATCTGCCGAAGCATGAGGGCTGGGAAGTGTTGACGCCTGAGGACACTTTGATTGTCCGGGTTGCGCCTCCAGCAGCTCAAGAGCCAACAGATGAGGATGCTGCTGAACCAGCGGCAGACGAAGCTACTGGTGAAGACAAAGCAGAATAGAATAGGGATTGAATCAAACGAGCAGATAGATCCTTCTCAAGGAGCTGTCTGCTCTTTTTGTTTTATCTTCGTGAACACGTATTAATAAAATAATTGCGGTCTTTCGTATGGTTTCTTAAATGGGATTTATGGTTATTTCGCCTTATTTAGTTAAAAATTTACATAAAATCGTTGACGAATAGGTTGCAAAGGCTGAAAATGAGGACAATTACCATGGTAAAGAATTCAAAAAGTTCTTGTTATCGTTGTTTGAAAACGCTTTATTTATTTTGCTTCAAAGATCTCTCATTACCCTGTTCATCATGATTATGAGGAGGAAAGTTATGAAGATGAGGAAGCTGTTTTTGATTTTAATGACAAGTCTGCTGGTTTTTGGAGTAGCTCTACCTATGGGTGGAAAAGTGAGTGCGGATGCTGCAAGTGATGCTTCAAATCGTGCTTTAGTCTGGTTAAAGACCCAGCAAGATGCTACAGCAGGGTATGCTTTTGAAGGCTTGGTAGATAGCTTTGAGGATTTCTGGGGACCTAACAATCCCAAACAGATTGTATACACGTATGATCAAGCTGTTGCAGCCATAGCCTTTATTGTAAAGGGTGAACGATCACGGGCAGAGCAAGTGTTGAACAAAATGCGGGACATTCAGGACCCTTCCGGCTTCTGGCTGAATTCTTATTGGTATAACAATGGCTTCGGAGAAGAAATTCGTAAACATGTGGGGCCGGTTGTATGGATGGCAATGGCTGCTATGGCCTATGAAAAGCAATATAATGACACGCGATATCGCCCGATGGCGCTCAAAGCACTTGATTGGAGCTTGTCGTATAAAAAAGCCAACGGCAGTATTGCTGGAGGGTGGAGTGGTTGGAGCAATTCAGATGAGCCTTGGAGCTCAACCGAGCATAATATCGATATTTACCGGGTGCTGCAGTATTATGCTTCGGTAGATTCCTCAAAGGCTGCCTCATATAATAGCGCAGCTTCTGGAGTGAAGACCTTCCTGGATAATTATGTGTGGGATGACAGTGTCAAACGCTTCAAAGGAGGCTGGAAAAACGATACGAATCTGATTGACCCTAAAATTCCATTGGACGTGAATCCATGGGGAGTACTGGCTTTAGGATTATCCGGAACCCATAACTACGGTGCAAGCTTAACTTATGTGGAAAATGCTTCCGGCACCCCGGGGACCCTTGCGAATCCGCGTTACAAGCAGACGCTTACTTACAATGATGCTGGGAATACGCTGACCGGCTATGATTTTGACTGGACGGATGAAGTTTTGCCTGCATATGACGATAACGGGAATCAAATCGGTAATACGGGTGCTGATGTATGGCTTGAAGGTAGCGCATTTATGTCCCTCGCCTACTATTTGCAAGGCAATGTATCCAAAGCGGATGCCATTAACACTGAAATTATTAAAAAGCAGGGCACAAGCGGCGCTTCGCTGGGGGGAATTCCGTACTCGCTTAAAGGGACCAGCAACAGCTATTGGGTTATGGCACAGCAAAACTGCGTGTCTAGCACGGGTTGGTTAATTCTATCACTACACCGGTTTAATCCATTCACTGGTCAATACTTGACGGGTGGAGGTAATACTGGAGACACGACAGCACCTACTTCACCTGCTAATCTGACAGTAACCAGCAAGACGGATTCAGCAGTTAACCTGAGCTGGTCTGCTTCAACTGATAATGTTGGAGTTACGGGATATTTCGTTTATCGTGGAACACAGCAAGTAGCCTCTGTGGCAGATACTACAGCTACTGTTACTGGACTAACTCCAAGCACAGCTTATACGTTTACAGTAAAAGCTACGGACGCAGCAGGTAATTTGTCATCTGCTAGTAATACCGCAACAGTTACTACTAATCCCATTGGCGGCGGGGGTGGTGATCATGTGACGGCTGACTTTACGGCAGGGGTAACGAGACTTTCTTCAACAGAAGCGAGCATTTATATTACACCTGTGACCAGTGCTCTTTATGTAGATGTGCATTATAAGGTTAACGGGGGGCCACAGCTTAATTACCGGATGATCAATAGCTCAGGTACATGGAAGCAGACGGTGAGTGGTTTAAGTGCTGGCAGCAGCATTGAGTACTGGTTCACTTACGAGAAATCCGGCCCACAATATGATTCAGCGCATTATACCTATGTGCAGTGAGATTCATGAAAGACTTGAACGGTAAGATTTATAGATAGAGCAAGTAAAATAAAGAAGGCTGTCCCAGATGCCATAGTATTGGCTCGGGAGGGCTTTCTTTTCTTTGTATTAGGCTATGTTAAACCACATTGTTGATATTTGAGTTTTACGAACGTCGTTTTATGATTAAGATGACACTATGTAAGGAGGTGTGGCAAGCGAGAGCTCATTCACTTTTTTACTGTCCAGAACAAGGGGATGTCAGCTCCTATTCGTGCGCTTGATGAAATCCAGGAGCAAAAGCATAATGGCTTGTCTGCCCCATTGCAACAAATTTACTTTTACAACGTATATATAATTCTTCCATATTTTAGGTATATTAAAGGAGTTAAAAGGAATGTAACTGAAGTATATCTACAAACTACTAAGGTTTTCCATTAGTATTAATTCAAATCATAAGAGGTGATTTCATGAACAAATTTGGATTTGTATTTTTTATTGCTGCAATAATATTTTTAATATCAGGATGTCAAAAGGCTGGTTCCAACGATGAATTAGCTAAAGCGCAGGTGCAGGTTAGTGCATTAGGATCATCATTTAGTATCCCTGCACTGGATGGTTATGAAGTTAGTTATGTACAATATAAATTCCCTCCAAAGGATAAACAAGGCAACTTTATTGGAGATAATCAAGAAGTTTTAGTCACATATACGAAAAACAAAGGGAAGCTGGAGAAGTTAACAAAGGGGCAAAAAGCGTCCAGTGAAAGAGAAATCATCTACGGACCTTATCAAGGAGAAACACTCTTTGAAATAACCTATAGCAATACTCAAGTTGATTTGAACGATGCTGATATTATTGATATTAGCGGCAAACAGGTGCAAAAAATAAAAAATAGTGATTATACGTATTTAGCATTCAATGCTTCAAAAGGTTCAATCACTTTAAAGTTTAACAGTTTGGATGAGGATACAATTCTAAGCATTGCTCAACAAGTAGTAAATGAAAATAAATAAGGAATAGTTAGTTTTTGTGCTGAACGGATGGAGATGTTAGTTTAATAAACTGCCTTTTACTAAGTGAAGCCATTTGATTGATCGTTTTGGGAAACTTATATTCACTGTTCTTGGTTATGTTGTGAAGTAACGGCGATATCGTTGTAAGGAGTAATGTAAAATCCCATTTAGGATGGTGTAATGCTATACATGGAATGCTTAGGATGTAGAATCGCTAACGGCATTGAACCTGACTTAAATATTGTTTATGAAAATGAATTTATTACTTGTGTGCTTGATATTGCTCCTTTTAATGAAGGGCATACTCTAATCCTCCCCAAAAAGCATTACTGTGATGTCGAAGAGATGGAGGGGAAGTTTAACGATCTTACTCATTACCATATGCATCTCATTCCGAGGTACGAAGGCGATGGATTTATCTGGGGTGAACCCTTACACCCACATGGTGCTGAAAAACGATTAAGCCAAACCAAAAAAAAAATTCTAAAGACATTAAGTGAAGAAAAGAGAAGGGGTCGATAAAGACTTCTTCTCTTTTCTTCATAAATTAACATTTTACCTTAACATAGCTTAAATCAAAGAATACATTTGGAGTAAAAGAGCGAAGATCCTCCTCTAGACGGAGGTTCACTCTTTTCTTGTGTCGTAAAATCTTGGAGGGAAACTTTAATGCAATGATTTGTTGCAGAGGAGATTCAAGGTGGATTGTTTTATTTACAACGTAACAGTGTTATGTTACGATGTTTTCAAGGAGTGATCGGATATGGAAGATGATTTGATTTCGAAGAAACAACTGCTGGATTTAACCGGTATTTCATATGGGCAATTGTACCGCTGGAAAAGGAAGCAGTTAATCCCTGAGGAATGGTTTATCCGTAAATCTACCTTTACTGGACAAGAGACTTTTTTTCCTAAAGAGATGATCCTGTCCCGGATTCACAACATTGTGAATATGAAAGATGGGCTTTCTCTGGATGAAATGGCTGATAAGCTATCGGATAAAGCATCCTTTGAGAAGGTGAGTGTAACTGTTAAGGATATTTTAGAACGTAACATTGTTTCGAGAACAACGCTGAGGAAATTTGGAGAAAGTCTCAGTGATGAAAGTAAATATACTTTTGGGGAGCTCGTTCATTTATTCGCTGTAGACCGCCTGCTTAGTGCTGGGGAAATGAGTATGGAGGAGGCGGAGCTTCTGTTTCGCACGTTGCAGGAGAAAGTTTCAAGGCTTGAGAGTGGAAGCTGGGAATTGTTTTTTATCCGGAAAATGGGGGTTTCATCCTTCATTCTGGCACAAGCGCCTGCGGAGTTATGGTTTGATGAAGGGGTTAGATTGGTCAGTAAAATGACCTATGCAGATTTGATCGAACAATTGAAAGGTAAGCTTGCCTACAAGCTTGTTGAATAGGAGGAAGAGTAATGGACAAACATCAGCTGCCTGATTTGATAATAAACGGGGTTAGTGGTGGGGCCGGAGGTACTTACAACAACGTAAACATGGATGGTGTAGGTAAAGTAGTCGGGCCGATTGTGGCGCGAATGTTTAAAGGAAATGGGCATATGAATTTGAATGATGATCTAGCAGCAGAAGAAGCAGAATGCAACGGGGTCATCAAAGTGATGGGTAATATGCGGTTTGGCACCCTAAAGGTGGATGGGGTTCTTAATGTAGGTAAGAGTTTTCGAGGTGAAAGCTGTACCCTTAACGGAATGGTGAGTATCAAAGGGGATTGTGAGCTTGAGGATTTGGTAGGTGAAGGTAGCTTTAATGTTGGTGGTTTACTAAGTGCCGGTCATGTGGATTTTAAACTGCAGAGTCAGGGGAAGGCCAATGAAATTGGTGTGGAGAGCCTCGTGATTCGGCAAGTGAATAATGGATTTTGGAGTAAGATGTTTAGCGGAATTATCCCTAAACTTCGGCCTGAGCTATGTGCTCGAACGATCGAGGGAGATTTTATAGATGTAGAGTATACAACTGCGGATATCATCAGAGGAAATATTGTCATTATTGGCCCAGGCTGTACACTCGGACGGGTAGAGTATCGCGAACAAATTACAGTGCATCCAGAGGCTAAGGTTGGAAAGGTGGAGAAGGTCGGTGAATGATAATCTGAAAATAATTGGAACGACATCTTCAGCCGGTGGTTCTTTCAAAGATGTTAAGATCACTGGAGAATGCAAATTCGCTGGAGATGTGAATTGCGAGAAGATGAATCTGACTGGAAATGCCAATATAGCTGGAAATCTGCATATGAAGCAAATGAAAATCACTGGCGAAATTGCGCTCGAGGGTAATCTTGAAGGAGATTCCTTACGTGGACAGGGTGAAATAAAAGCAACCTCCGTAAAAATCGATAAGCTTCATCTCTACGGAAATTTGGATGTGAAGGGTGATTGTGAAGGGGAAAAATTGCAAATTTCCGGTGCCTTAAGCGTTGCGGGATTACTTAGTGCTGAGCATTTGGAGATTAAATTGTTTGGTCCAAGTAGTGCGAAGGAGGTTGGGGGCAGTATCTTAACCATTAAGAAGAGTAAAACGGGGAGACTGCTGCATATGATGAAGCCAACTTCGAAAATACTGTTTGAAGCGGGGCTAATCGAAGGCGATGCTATTGATCTGGTCAATACAAAGGCTAGTATGGTAAGGGGAGAATGTGTAATCATTGGTCCGGATTGTGAAATAGAAACGGTGGAATTCCGCGATATACTAGAAGTTCATAAGCACGCAACAGTGAAGCATCAAGTGAAGATCTAAAGACAATTTTATAGTTATTTTTTGAGGAAAAGAGGAGTGGAACATATGAGTGCTGCCAAATCGCCCAATCTGGGTATTGTTATCGCAGGTCTCTTATTAGGAATTCTTATGGCCTCCATGGACAGCACCATCGTTGCTACTGCAATGGGTAATATTGTTGGGGAGCTGGGCGGAATGGACAAATTTGTCTGGGTCACCTCAGCTTATCTCGTAGCCGAGATGGCGGGTATGCCCATTTTCGGCAAGCTGTCTGATATGTATGGTCGTAAGAAGTTTTTTATTTTTGGAATTATTGTATTCATGGCAGGTTCGGCTCTCTGTGGAACGGCTGATACAATAACACAGTTAGCTGCATACCGGGCTATTCAGGGCATTGGTGGCGGGGCGCTGGTGCCAATCGCTTTTGCAATCATGTTCGATGCCGTACCGCTGCAGACTCGGGGAAAACTGGGCGGGGCATTCGGCGCTGTATTTGGCTTGTCGAGTATATTTGGTCCATTGCTCGGTGCGTATATTACCGATCATATTGCTTGGCAATGGATATTTTATATTAACTTACCCCTTGGTCTGTTGGCTTTTGCGATGGTCGTATTCTTTTATAAAGAATCGCATGAGCATTCAAAACAGCCTATTGACTGGTTGGGAGCGGGTACGCTGCTTGGTTCAGTCATTTCCTTAATGTTTGCGCTGGAGTTAGGCGGAAAAGAGTATGCTTGGGGATCGTCCATGATTCTTGGTTTGTTTGCAGCCTTTGCCATCCTTGCAGTTGTGTTTCTTTTTGTAGAGACCAAAGCGAAAGAACCGATTATTTCCTTTGCTTTGTTTAAAAAAAGATTATACGCGGTGAGCATTATTTGTGCTCTGTTTAGCGGTGCAGCTTTTATTGTGGCTTCCGTGTATATTCCAATCTTTATTCAAGGAGTATTGGGCGGATCAGCTACAAATTCAGGACTTGTATTGCTACCAATGATGGTCGGCTCAGTGGTTACAGCTACGATGGGCGGATTTCTAATGTCAAAAACCAGTTACCGCAGCCTGCTGATTCCTACATTCGCACTTTTGGTGATCGGTACTGGACTTGTAGCGACACTCACGCCGGATGCTTCACGACTGCTTGTTACTTTGTATATGATTTTGATTGGGCTAGGGATTGGTGCTTCATTCTCAGTGCTAAGTACGGCATCTATTCATGGATTGACCGCACAGCAACGTGGCTCTGCCAGCGCAACGCTGAATTTCATTCGTTCACTGGGCATGACGATAGGCATTACCACCTTCGGTATCATTCAAAGTCACTATTTCTCAGGCAGTCTTACCAAGCTACTCTCGGCTAATGGTGGTGGAGCGGCTCCTGCGGGAGCTATGGATTTTAAAGACCCACATGCTTTGCTCTCACCGGAGACTAGGGCGCTCATTCCACCTGAAATTCTGGGTAAAATTACCGCTGGGTTATCCTCATCCATTGTAAATACCTTTGCTTGGGCGGTGATTCCTGCAGCTTTAGCATTATTGGCTTCGTTTTATATGGGACGTCAGAAGATGGATGCCTCTGCGGAGGGGAATGTTCAGGCGTCTGGACATTAGCATGTAGTCTAGATAATATTCGTTTGATTATGATTCAGTGAAAATAGACATATAAAAAAACGACCACCACTTCGGGTACTTCCTAAGTGGTGGTCGTTTTTGTCTAAAGGGATATGTGTGCTCCATTACGCCCAAAGCGACTAGGTAGAAAATGGTCGATTGTACTGCGAATTTGGTTCACAAGTATCTGACGGTTTCCCTGAGAAGGCGTTCTGCTCTCTATCTCGCCAGAAGCTCAGATTCTGATACTCTGAAAACGTAATCAAAATCTGGGTATAGGAGATTCCGATATGGGGGTACCTGCTGGCAAACGGCTTCCCAGCGTTGATCCGGTTCATCGATCCCGCTGGAAGATGAAGAACAAACATAAATTGTTCTTCATGGCTTTTCCATTTCTTGTTGTCACCTTTATTTTCTATTATCTGCCGATCAGCGGATGGATTTATGCCTTTTATGATTTCATTCCCGGAATACCGTTGTCAGACACGCCTTACGTTGGATTGAAATGGTTCAAGACGATTGTATCTAATCCGACGCAGACCGCAGAGGTTCTGCGCGTGCTGAAGAACACGCTTGCTATGAGTTCACTCGGATTAATTACATCCATCTTTCCAGTGATCTTTGCCGTTATGTTGACTGAGGTGAAGTCAGGCTGGTATCGCAAGCTGGTGCAGACACTAACCACGATTCCAAACTTTATAAGCTGGATTCTAGTTTATGCCTTGGCATTCTCGTTGTTCTCTGTAGATAACGGTGTCATCACCCACATTCTGGTGCAGCTTGGAATAGTGGATGAAGGCTATAATTTCCTCGCTTCCAGCTCAAATATCTGGGTCACGATGATCGTTTGGTACTGGTGGAAGTCGTTAGGCTGGGGTGCCATTCTCTATCTTGCTGCAATTGCAGGCATTGATCAGGAATTGTACGAAGCTGTTGAGGTGGATGGAGCAAATCGGTTCCGAAAAATTTGGCATATCACCATTCCAGGTCTGATCCCGACCTTTTTTGTACTGCTGCTACTCTCTATAGGTAATCTGGTCAATAACGGGATGGAGCAGTACTTTGCCTTTCAAAATGCGATGAATAAGGACTCTATAGAAGTACTGGATCTTTATGTATATAACATTGCGTTCGCCAACAACTTTCCTTTTGCCACGGCTGTCAGCATGTTGAAGTCGGTTGTCAGTGTAATTCTACTGTTCGCAGCGAACACATTGTCTAAGATGGTGCGTGACGAATCTATCATTTAAGTCAGGGGTGATCCCATTTGAGAAAGAAAAAACTAACGGCTGGAGAACTTATCTTCCAGATTATGATCTATACGCTCTTTGGATTGTTCACCCTGTCATGCATCTACCCATTCTATTATTTGTTCATCAATACGATCAGCTCGAATGATCTTAGCGCAGCGGGTGATATCAAATTTTATCCAAGACAGATCCATTTTGATAACTATAGTAAGGTGCTAAGAATCAGTGGTCTAGGACATGCGGCGACAGTCTCTGTGTATAGAACGGTTGTGGGGACATTGCTTACTGTGGGGTCGTCAGCTTTTTTAGGATACTTGTTCACCAAAAAGGAAATGTGGGGCCGGAGTATTTGGTATCGGAGTGTCGTGGTTACGATGTATTTTAGCGCAGGGCTGATCCCTTGGTACATCACGATGCATAATTTGCATCTGACTAATAATTATCTGGCTTATATTTTGCCTACGATTATTACGCCATTCAACATCATTCTGGTTAAGACCTTCGTTGAGGCCATTCCTCCATCCCTTGAGGAGTCAGCGTCTATGGATGGTGCTGGTTACATGAGAGTGTTTTGGAGCATTATTGTACCGCTTACTACGCCCATTTTGGCTACAATTACGATTTTTTCCGCAGTGAATCAATGGAACTCATTTATTGATACGGCGTTTCTGATGACAGATACGAAATATTTTACGCTCCAATTCTTGTTATGGCGTTATTTGAACGAGTCCAGCTCGCTCGCGGCTTTAATTCGTAATTCACCAGATATGGCCGCTAGTGTAGCGAATATGCAGACTCCAACCTCTGTACGGATGACCGTAACGATGATCGTCGTATTGCCGATTCTAATCGTGTACCCATTCTTCCAGCGCTTTTTCGTCAAAGGGATTATGATCGGTGCGGTTAAGGGCTAATGAGCTACCGGATCGGTAATGAAATGGGGTTTTCCTCTGCTAGGAGCAGAGTTGGACTATAAGAAAAGATACGAAAGGGAGGGTATAAAGCAATGAGACTAAGAAGAGCATCGCTTGTCATGCTATCCGTAATCCTAGTTTTCGTTCTGGCAGCATGTGGCGGGGGAAATAATACGGCTAACTCGGGCAAAAACACGAGCACAGAGAAACCTACGTCCGCTGCCACGAATGCGCCGGCGGAAGAGACAGCAGCACCAGATGACGGAACACTAGATCATTCCAAGCCGCTGAAGCTGACCGTATTCTCTACAACGGCTAACTATGCGGGTCCACAAACCGGTTGGTTTGCCAAAATCATCAAAGATAAGTTCAATATTGAGATGGACATTGTAGCCTCAAACCTGACGGGTGGAGATACCAAAATCTCTGCAATGATGGCATCCGGCGATCTTGGCGATATTATCATTTTCGGTGATGATAAGAACCATTATCCAAACGCGATCAAAGGAAAACTTCTCTTAGACTGGACTCAAGACGGGCTCCTAGATAAATACGGAAAAGACATTGCCAGCACGTTTCCAAAAGCTATTGAGAAAGCAAAGATCGCTTTTGGTAGTGGATCATCCGTTTTTGGCATCGGAAACAGTGTAGCTTCTAATCCATCTGGACCTTCTGAAGGAAAAGACATGACTTGGGGACCCGACCTACGCTGGGATCTTTACCAACAAATCGGAGCACCTGAAATTTCAAAGATAGAAGATTATCTTCCCGTGCTGAAAAAAATGCAAGAGCTTGAACCAAAAAATGAGCAAGGAAAGAAAACCTATGCCTTCTCGATGTGGTCTGACTGGGACGGCAACTATAAAATGACACTGGCTAAACAGTTCGCCAACATGATGGGTTATGACGAAATTCCTGACACTGCTGTGTATGTTAAAGCAGATGAAGAAAAGTATTATGACTTCCTATCCGAAGATAGCTGGTATATGAAGTCGCTCAAACTGTATTTTGAAGCTAACCAAATGGGGCTGGTTGATCCAGATTCCATGACGCAAAAATTCGACGATGTGGTAGCGAAATACAAAGATGGTCGTCTGTTGTTCTCCTGGTTCCCGTGGCTTGGAGCAGCTAACTACAATACACCGGAAAGAACAGCAGAAGGTAAAGGTTTTGCACTAGTTCCGTTCAAGGATGAGCTGATGTATTCCACTGGCTTCAATGTATACGGTGGTAACGGTATTATAGCAATCGGTGCAAAAGCTAAAGAACCTGCTAGAATTATGGAATTCATTAACTGGATGTACACTCCGGAAGGCGCAATGATCTCTGCAGGAAGCGGAACAGCGGTGCCGAACGGACCTAAAGGTCTGACTTGGGATATGGATGCAAGCGGTAAACCTGTCGTGACTGACTTTGGCTGGAAGGCTTATACCGATCAACAGAATACACAAGTGCCTGCAGAATATGGTGGTGGTGACTACTACTACGGCTCTAACCAAATGAACTTCTCTTTTGTAGTTCCGGCGATGGTGAATCCTGACAACAAAGAGCCATACGATCACAATCTATGGACGACAACCTTAGAGCGTAATCCGTCTAAGCTTGATAGTGACTGGAGAGCGAAGATGGGTGTTCTGACGCCTAAGGAGTATTTTGAGAAAAATAATCTATTAGCTGTCGCGCCACAAGGCTTCACAGGTAAAGAGCCATTGATGATGGACAAAACAGTGGAGCAAAAGAACAAACAAATCGGTACGGTCATTCAACAAATTTCTTGGAAAATGGTATTTGCTAAGAATCAAGCAGAATATGACAAATTGAATAAAGAAATGCATGATAAGGTGAATGGTCTCGGTTATGCCGAAGTGATGGATTTCTCGATTAAAAAGGCAGAGGAACTGTTTGAGGCTCGCAAAAGCGTGAAATAAGGTTTAATTAGAAAAAATACAAATAGGGCGGGGCGGCGTGAAGGCTGTTCTGCCCTATTCTATTCAATTAAGGATAAATGTGGTATTCTCACATTGATATATATAGAACGCTTACAAGAAGAAAGAAGAGGATCATTCAGATGGTGAGAGTATTCCGGCGTAATCATACCCCAGCTGTCAAATCCTTACGTAAGACTTTATTCATCTATCTAGTGATCGGAACGTTACTTCCGCTTCTTTTAGTAGGATTCGTAACCTACACCTCTATTTACTCTATCCTTTCAGGGAAAATTGGCAATGGTATAAGTGCAAGCTTGAAACAGGAAGCCTCTAGCTTGGAGAATGCCATCGACAATATGGATTTTGCCTCTAAACAGTTTGCGCTGGATGGTCAGATTGTGGAAGAAATGTCCTCTTTTATTCAGGAAAAACAAATTTATCGCAAATCGCAAATGATGAACTCCATCAACCAGAAGATCAACCTCGTTAATTTCACGAATCCCTACATTGGACTTACAGCCTACATTATGCCAAGCAGTGATGATCCGGTTCTGTTCACAAATATGAGTGCGCGCAGAAATTTCGATATCAGTACATTACCTTCTTTTATGCGATATAACGGAGCTGATTATTATGGGCCGCATTCTACGATGTATGCCGTCGGCGATAATCTCGTGTTCTCAGAACAGCGCATTGTACGCGTACCAGGTGAACATAAGCTATATATTTATTTAGAGACAAATTATAGTCTGCTTCGCAAAATATTTAATCAGGAATCTTACGGGATGAAGGTTAACCACCTACTTGTGAATCAACAGGGCACTAGCACTTATGTCATTGATGGTAAATTACCTCAAGGAATTATCAAAGCTGCTGGAAGCAACTCTAATCTATCACATGAAACACTTACCGGATATCATCTGTTTCGATACGCTAGTCCACAGGGCTGGAAGCTTATTGCAGTAGTTAAAAAGTCCGAATTCAACAGTGAAATTTATTCTTGGTTCTATAAAATGATCCTGCTCGCGTTCTCGACACTACTCTTTGCCGGAGTTCTGGCTTTGATGATTTGGAAAAAGATTTATGGCCCTTTGCGGAAGGTTAACCTTGAAATTAATCGAATGGCGGAAAATGTTACTTCTCCCGTTGCCTACACGAATGTGGAAGAGTTTGATTTTGTGCTTAGTAACTTTCAGCAGATGAAGAAACAGGTGAATGAGCTGATTGTTGCGGTAGCCTATAATGAGAAGCAGAAAAGCCAATTCGAGATTGAAAAGCTACTTAGCCAGATTAACCCTCACTTTTTGCATAATACATTGAATACGGTGCAGTGGATGGCAAGGCTTAACGGTCAGAAGGAGATCGACAAGCTGGTCACTCTTCTTGTAAAGGTGCTGCATTATAATCTGGGCAAGCAAAGCATCATCGTTACCCTTGGAGAGGAAATTGAAGCGATCCGAAATTATATGGAGCTGCAGCGTATTCGTTATGACTATGAATTCGAATTTAACGTGGAGGCTGATGAGGATGTATTGTCTGTGGCTGTCCCTAGATTCTTACTTCAACCCCTTGTAGAGAACTCGATTTATCATGGTCTAAGCGATAATGGCAGGGTGGACGTCTTGATTACAAAGCATGGTGAAGGAGAAGTTCAGCTGTGTGTAAGAGACAACGGGGCTGGAATGGATGCAGATACGTTAGATCAGCTGCTGTCAGAGGATGGCGCTAAGAAGCGGGGGCTCGGAATCGGCTTCTCATACGTGAACCGGATGCTCAGAACCTACTATGGAGAACAAATGAAGCTGGAGATGTACAGCAAACTAGGGGAAGGTACGGTTGTATCTATCGTAATTCCGAGGAAAGGTAAGGAGGACTTCGATGATTAAAGCTGTAGTGGTTGATGATGAGAGACTTGTGCGGAAAGGTTTTATCTCTCTAATTGATTGGTCATCCTTAGGAGTTGTGATTGTCGGTGAGGCGGGAGATGGCAAATCCGCTTTGGAGCTACTTCAACAACAGGATGTAGATCTGATATTTGTAGATTTGACTATGCCCGGCATTTCTGGGTTTGAGCTAATTAAACTAGTAAGGCAGCGTTTCGCAGGTGTTCGCTGTGTTGTGCTTACTTGCCATCATGAGTTTGACTATGTGCAGGAGGCCATGCGTTTAGGAGCCGTTGATTATATTGTCAAAACTCTATTGGAGATGGAAAATGCGGACGAGACTATACGTCGCCTGGTCGATCGCATCAAA
This sequence comes from Paenibacillus sp. VTT E-133280, assembly GCF_002264385.1. Classification (NCBI taxonomy): domain Bacteria; kingdom Bacillati; phylum Bacillota; class Bacilli; order Caryophanales; family Paenibacillaceae; genus Paenibacillus; species Paenibacillus sp. VTT E-133280. Next base: position 50,811 of record NZ_NFUX01000019.1, on the reverse strand, counting down.
TGGGAGGACAATACAAGGGATGCACTGGTTCATGGTGAAGGTAAAAGGATAGCTGCAGACAAGGCACTGCTCTATTTACCATTAAGCAGCCACTGTAATGAAGAAGAGTTATTTCACCTATCCTTCGTGAAGAATAATCCGCTGATTACCTTTCATGAGATGTGGATGTCGCCCTTGCTTCACCGGTTCTCGGAAGAGGAGGGGAAGCGTGAGCTTAAGAACCAGCTTTCTGGGAGATGGCAGAAAGCGCTCATCAGTGGGTTAAGAGATCAGTCACTACAGGAATTGGAGGAGCAGCTCACCACGAAGCTTCGGCATATGCTATTTTATCATTCTAGTGCTGAAGAACTGACCTTTCTGAATTATGAGGAACTAAAGAAGGAAATAGCGATTCCCCATTTAAAACCGGATGAAGCTGATGTATTCGAGCAAGCTCATAGTCTCAAGTGGACGATTGATGGGAATGAATGGGAGAATTTTGTAATGAACATAAGCTTGCAGAAGCCTCGATACGATAGATTTCCAGCTTTCGCACATTCTCTTTTACAAAGCTGGAGCGCTTTATTGTTAAAACCTGATGATGCTGTTCAACTGGAACGCGATATTTCGATGAACTTGAATTGGTGTCACTGGAAGACCTGGCTGCGCCGATTCTCTGATCATGTGGGACGGAGAATGCTCGAGCTAGGATTGACTAAAGAAGTGATGTCTTGTCTTATTCGCGCAGTTCGTTATATGCAGAGCCATGCAGGTGACAAAATCAATCAGAGCGACGTAGCGGCGGAAATTAATATGAGCCGTGGTTATTTCAGTCAATGTTTCGCTCGTTTTGCCGGGGAGACATTCGGTGAATGTTTACGGGGAATGCGACTTGAGTTGGCTAAATCATTATTGCGGGAGACTTCATTACCCGTCTGTGAGATTGCTTCAAGGTCTGGCTTTGAAGATGACCGCTATTTCAGTAGACTGTTCAGAGAACGTATTGGTCAACTGCCGAGTGAATATCGTGCGGAGGAGAAGGACCAATGATGAGATTGTGGAGATTCATCCTCTTATTTGTAATGATGATCGGACTTACATCATGCCGTGACCAGAACAAAACAGTAGATTCTACTCGAAGTCCTCAGGGTGAGGTCGAAGATGCTTCTGTAGCGTATAGCAAATACGAAGATCCGATCGTGATTCGTGTAGGATTTAAGGTTCCTGATTCCAGGCTAAATACAGGTGACAGCAACGACAACAATCCAATCACCCGTTATTTGGAGAGCATTACGAATATCAAGGTAGTTCACTCTTGGGAAGCGAAGGGTGAAGATGCCTTTAATCAAAAAGCACAACTTGCGATCGATAGCAATGATTTGCCGGATGCGATGGTTGTAGATCGAGATCAATTAAAGAAACTCATTGACAATGATATGATAGAGGACCTCACAGAGACCTACAATGTATATGGCTCTGATTTAATTAAGGATATGTACAATTCTACTCAGGGTGAGGCATTATCTGATGCTTCCCGATACGGTAAGTTATATGGATTACCTAACGTAGCAATTGATGCGGATTCGCCTGTTCTGCTCTGGGTACGTCAGGATTGGCTGGATAAACTGGAGCTGCAGGCACCGCAAACCTTTGAAGATATTGAGAACATAGCGAAGGCTTTTATGGAGAAAGACCCCGATGGCAATGGTAAAAGAGATACCGTCGGACTTAGCGGCTATAAGAATATCGTCTATGGGACAAAGCCATTAGTAAATGGTCTGGATGCTGTGTTTAGTGCATTGCATGCTTTTCCTACCAATTGGATCAAGGATAACGCTGGGAATATTGTATATGGATCCATTACACCTGAGACCAAACAAGCGCTAGCCAAACTGGCAGATTGGTATAAAAGAGGGTTGCTGGACCCTAATTTTGCACTTTATAAAGAAACACAAGAGCCTATTATTACAGGGAAATCAGGCATGTTCTTTGGCCCGTGGTGGATGCCATATTATCCTTTGTCAGAGGCGGTTGCCCTCGATACGAAGGCAGAATGGAGAGCGTATGCAGCTCCACTTGATGAGTCTGGTAAGTTTGTTGCACATTTGGCTCCGGTAACAGACCGTTACCTTGTTGTGCGTAAAGGTTTCGAGCATCCAGAGGCGATTATGAAGCAGTTGAACGTGTTTACAAGACTTGAGAGAAGACAAGACCCTAATTCGGAGGAAGTTAAGACGCTTGATGATTTCTCAGCGCAAACAGGAATTCAGTTGCGTGCCTATTATCCGTTTGACCTTCTAATTGATTATTCGGATGCAATAGAGAAACATTATGCAGATATCCAGCAAGCTTTGCATGGCAAAATAGATCCAGATACCTTAAATCCAGATACCCGTCTCATCTATGATCAATGGGTGGAGGACACGGAACAACCAAAGAAAGATCTGGAAGGCTGGAAAGCAGCGAATGCCTATAAATATGGAGTTGCTGTCTTAACCTCTACCGCTATTGAGGGAGTGCGAGGCGTCTTTTACGGAAACACCCAACGAATGAAGAGCAAATGGACGGAGCTGCAAAATCTGGAGAGCGAGACATTTTTGAATATCATCGTGGGCGATTCACCACTTAGTGATTTTGACGTTTTTGTAGAGAAGTGGAAGAGTCTAGGTGGGGAAGCGATTACGAAAGAAGTTGCTGAGACCGTAAAATTGAAGTGAACACGGGATGATATAGGTTTTTTCGCTAAAAGTAGCGGAGTGAATGGACTGATTGTGGAAAAGTGGAGTGTCCTCACCAAGGAAACGGGAGCACTGATCGATAATTAGGGAATTCCTCCCTGTAATTCTGAGAATTCTGTTCATCTGACTAATAATTAGGGAATTTCTCCCTATAATTTCGCTGATTCGTTGGTAAATACCGATATTACTCTGATTTTTAGGGAGGATTTCCCTCTTTCTATTCATTTAAAACATTTATCAGCTATTTTCAGGGAGCTTTTCCCTAATAATTCTCAAAAAAAGAAGCTGTCCCTTAAGTAGCCATTACTACTTTTGAGACAGTTTCTTTTTTTGTCCTATTCTTCGTCAGTGCTGATTTTTTGAAGTAAGGTACGAAGCTGCTCTACTTCCGCGGTGGTTAATTTACCAACTAGGCTCTTGTTATAATCATCTAAAATAGACTGAAGAATTGGCGAAAAATCGATTGCTTTAGGCGTTGGATATAGTAGTTGAGAGCGTCGATCATTAGGATCTGGTTTACGTTCAATATAACCCGAATTCTCTAATTGCTTCACGGAGCGTGCGGTGGTGGCTTTATCGAATTTTAGTTCAGAAGTTAGTTGATCTTGTGTAATCCCTGGTCTGGAAGTAATCAGTTTTAGAAAACTATGTTGCCCACCACTACCTATTCCATAGGGCATGAACTTTTTTACCAATTGCTTCTGATTTTGACGATGAAAATAGGAAATCAACTTTCCTATAGGCTCTTTTTCCAAAATATAGACACCTCTTTGGGTATATAGTTCGCTTATTTGCTACTCTGAGAAAAAGTGTACAATAAAGTCGTTGCGCGCGCAACTAAATTGATGTAGACTATGTAAGTAAGTTTTGTTGCGTGCGCAACTAAACGTTGATTATACATTCAATGAGGTGTTAGTTTATGAGTTCTATTAGCGCAACCTATCAGGAAGACAAGGAAATTCAGAAGAAACGCTGGATGATTTTAATTGTACTGAATATTTTCACCTTCATGTCCACACTGGATGGCAGTATCGTCAACATCGCTCTGCCAGAATTATCGAAACAATTGAAGCTGCCTATGGCACAAATCGAATGGGTAACCACAGGTTATTTGATGGCGATATGTGCTGCGATTCTTTTCTTCGGGAAGCTTGGAGATATTGTTGGGAAGATTCGAATCTTTAAGATAGGGACGATTGTTTTTGTTATTGGTTCGATGCTGTGTGGATTCAGTTTAAGTTTACCGGCATTACTTGCTTCACGCGTCATTCAGGCTATTGGAGCTTCGATGACCATGGCGAATAGCCAGGGAATCGTTACGGATATCTTTCCTGCCAATGAGCGGGGTAAAGCGCTTGGTTTCATAGGTACATTCGTGTCTCTGGGAAGTATAGCTGGCCCTAGCTTAGGTGGGATTATGGTTTCGACATTAGGCTGGGAGTATATCTTTTGGGTGAACATTCCTATTGGAGTGATCGCTATTCTGTTAGGCTGGAAGGTACTGCCTAAGGATTTAACTAGGACGAAATCTACAATAGACGTTCCAGGTAGTTTACTCTTCGCTATTTTTATCATAAGTTTGTTCGCAGGGCTTTTATTGGGACAGCAGCTCGGTTATGGCGATAGCTTAATTGTGACGGCTTTAATCGTAGCTATAGTCAGCTTCATTGCTTTCTTATGGACGGAGCTTCGCCGGAAAGAACCGTTACTACAATTGTCATTATTTAAGAATCCGTTGTTTTCATTAAGTATTTTATGTGGGTTTCTCGTGTTTACAGCGAACTTCTGCTTTAATATCATCGCGCCATTTTATGCACAGAATATGCTGAATCTATCGCCCTTTGAAGCGGGATTCCTGTTGATGCTGTTACCGATATGTATGGTTGTCGTAGCACCAATAAGCGGAGCTTTATCGGATAAAATCGGGTCTGAATTCCTAACTTTTGCAGGGCTGGTAGTCATGGTTATTGCTCAGTTTGGATTAGCAGAGCTTCATGAAGGAAGCTCTGTTGTGCTGGTAGGCGTGTGGATTGCTATGTTAGGAATCGGTAGTGGTCTATTTCAATCGCCGAACAATTCACTTGTGATGTCTAAGGTGCCTAGGACTCAGCTTGGTTCTGCGGGCAGCGTCAATTCGTTAGTTCGTAATGTGGGGATGGTCGTCGGTATTACGATAGCTACTACGATTCTCTTTCATGTGATGAGCAGTGAAGCTGGTTATCGGGTAACAGGTTTAGTTCCAGGTAGACCAGAGTTATTTATCAGTGGGATGCATGTAGTGTTCATGACTTCGGCATCCATATGCTTTGTGGCTGCACTGCTAACGGGTTGGAGAATGATAAGTGCAAGGAGCGCCAGAGTGCAGACTTCGGAAAGATCATAAGGAATAAAAGAAGAAGATCCTTCTGACGCTACGGCGTGGAAGGATCTTCTTTGTGAGGAGATTGAAGGGCTTTCTTAACGGCTTGCAAGTATTGATACCGATACTGATCATCCGGTTCTAAATAGGCACCCTCAGCCCACTCGTTCCAAGCGTTAATATAAATAAAATCACTTTTGAACATCTTCTTGGTCCTCTCAATTTGTCGAGACAGATATTGACCGAATTTGTGAGGATTTGCACCTAAAGTACTTTGTCCGGCAGCACCTTTACGTGGTGTATTATCCCAGTTGACAAATGCTCCCGGATATATAATTTCCCCATCTCTATGAGGTGTCCGTTCTAACATAGATTCCCATAATTCATCATAATCAATGACAATATGCTTTTGATCCTCCACCTGCTTGGAACTCCATAAGTGCTTTACACCGCCATGTGCGAATGTGTAGTGAGGCTCGAATTCTAGACTGGCGTCGAACCCGTGCTCTGTCATTAGGGGGAATCCGCCCAGTGTCCGGACAAGATGAAGGCCCTTAAGTCCGTTTTGCTGAGCTAAATCACGCCAACATTGAAGCATTTCATCACACCGAGGGATGCTGGAGGATCTATAGATAATAAATACTGGTTTGCCGTCTACGCAAATATATCGTTCATCTTGGAAAGCCTCGAGTAAAGTATAAAAATGCATTCGCCAATCCCGTTCTTCTCCATATTCCTGTGGCATCAAGACATCTTCTTCAGTGCCATCCCAGCTTCGTGTCCAAGGTTCGTTAGCCCAAGACAGACAAAAGGGGAAGTCAGGCTCTTTGCTGGCAAGAATCTGCTGAACCGGTTGTTCCAGAAGTCGCCTGCCATTGAACCAATAGTGATAATAACAAAACCCGTAAATGCCATGAGCTTTTGCAGTTTCAGCCTGCCATTGTTTCACTTTAGGGTCCGTTAAATCGTAGTAGTTATTATTTAATGGTTTTTTCGGTTGATCATGTTCAGGATAAAGGGCTGTAGCCTTCCTGACATTTGTCCATTCTGTAAATCCCTCTCCCCACCAGGAATCGTTCTCTGTTATCTGATGAAATTGAGGCAATACAAAAGCGATGCATTTCAAGTCAGATCACCCCCTATGGCTCCGTGAATATTTTTTTGAGCAGCAGCTTTCCCTGCTGAAGATAGGAATAATTGTACTTTACTTCCTTTAGAGCACGAGAGGCCGAACTTCTCCTTTCATCACTATGAGCAATATAGTACCTGAAGCTCTCAGAGAGCTCTTTAAAGTTCTGGAAACGAATAAGACTTTCTTCTGCAATGGGGTAACTTTGAAGATGGGGATGATCTTCCACGAACTGAAATACGCCGCAAGCAGAGACCTCCATAATTTGCTGCACAGAACCTGTGCAATTGATGACGATCCTTGCTCCATTATAATAGTTAGACATTTCTGCTTTATCGTAGGTGATGTCTATGAAATTTTTGGTGGGCTCCCACCCGCTACCAATGGTCATTATCTTGAGGCCATGAAGTAGTTCTGAATGAGCTAGGGTGTCCAGAACATTATTCATTTGAAAATGGCCGAGAATGAGTACGTCACTGTGGTAACATTTCTCTACACGTCTTGGGTAATAGAGGTCTGTATCTGGAGCATAAGGGAGGTAGCTAGAATGTTTCTCCCGTAAACCTTGATAATAGATTAGATTAGCTATGTTCTGTGTGAAAATATAATCGAATAATAGCGCTAGATTACGTTCTGTTCGGGTAAGGCAGGTCGTGTCTGCCATCCATACGGCCTTAGGAGCGTTATAAGCTTTGAGGGCAGGAATATTCTCCTCAGGGAACAGGGACTCTGATCCCAAGGCCAATATCAGATCAGGCTGATACTGGGCTAAATATTCTTCCAGATTATGATGTAGCTTAATGGCAAGCACTTCTTTGACCAGATGCCTTAGCTGATCTTTAAAAAGTCGTACATTAGGCATTTTTTCACTTATCTCTGAGGGGATCAGAAGCAATACTCTTAATTGTTTTAGTTCCCGTGTTATGGATTCCGTTCTATAAGAGTTCTCGAGAATGAGATTATGGTGTTGCGATTGATGAACTTGGCTGATGGAGACTTCGTGAGTTGAGGGCAATTGAGGAGTGAGCCTAGTAGCTGTCTTCTTCATAATTCCTCCTGTATTCATTGGAGCCAGTCGTTCGCTCTAGCACCTAGTCTTGCTAATCATTATATGTGTAGGGGGTTCATTTGACTTTAGGTATAAGACCATTAATCTGAATCTTGAAGGAAAAAGCGGATTTAGTAAAAGATGTATATCTATCTATGACCGGATTGTCTTGTCTAACATAAGATATACTATAAAACCTGAAAGGGATGATCGTCTTGCCAACCTTCGATAATATTCTTGTTACAGGAAGTCAGACCATTCAAAATGATCTGCATGTCAACGGGAATGAGACTATCGATTTAGACTTGCAATTAAATGGTAGTCAGACCATTATGGGAAGCCTTCAGGTGAACGGCAGTCAGTCCCTGCTCGGTCATTTGGGGGTTACCGGTGAAATTAGCGGTGCAGGCACCATCAAAACTGCGACCCGTTTGATCGCGGTGAATCAGGCTTTGTCACCAGTTTCAGCCCCTACGAGCCTTCAAGAAGTCAGATATTTCGCTATGGGAGTTGCAAGTCAGACAGGACTCGTGCTGAAAGGCACGGATGGAAATGACTATGTATTATTTATCGATTTGACCGGGGGAACACCTAATATTGGGATCCAGCGGGCTTAAATATGATAACATTAACATCTTCAGGCTATGAACAATAAAAAAACAGCAAGTCGCCTAGGTACAAATAGGGACTTGCTGTTTGAGGTTTCTATTAATTCTTAAAGCTGTGAATTGGAGCAGGAATTCGTCCACCTCGGTTAACGAAATTGGCGCAATTAAAGCCGTTAACAGCCATGACAGGCGCATATCCAAGGAGGCCGCCAAATTCTACAATTTCGCCTACATCCTTGCCAATAACAGGAATGACGCGAACAGCGGTTGTTTTGTTATTGACCATTCCGATAGCAGCTTCATCGGCGATGATGCCAGAGATCGTCTCTTTGGTGGTACTTCCCGGAATAGCAATCATGTCCAGTCCTACAGAACATACACAGGTCATGGCTTCTAGCTTTTCGAGCGTAAGAGCACCACGCTGTACGGCTTGAATCATTCCGTGATCTTCACTAACCGGAATAAAGGCTCCACTGAGTCCGCCAACATAGGAGGAGGCCATAACGCCACCTTTTTTAACATTGTCATTTAGAATCGCCAGAGCGGCTGTTGTTCCTGGTGCGCCAGCTTCTTCCAGACCCATGACTTGAAAGATCTCTGCAATGGAATCCCCAATTTCTGGTGTTGGAGCCAGAGATAAATCGATAATCCCAAAAGGCACGTTCATCCGTTTCGATGCTTCCTGCGCAACTAGTTGTCCCACACGCGTAACTTTAAACGCAGTCCGTTTGATCGTTTCACATAAGGTTTCGAAGTCCTGCCCCTTTACTTCCTCTAATGCACGCTTGATTACACCTGGGCCACTGACACCAACGTTGATGACACATTCCCGTTCACCAACCCCATGAAAGGCTCCAGCCATAAAAGGATTGTCCTCGACAGCATTACAGAAGACAACCAGCTTAGCACAGCCGATGGAATCCCGATCCTTGGTGCGTTCCGCAGTTTGAATAATGATATCACCCATTAATTTCACAGCATCCATATTGATTCCACTTCTGGAAGAGCCGACATTGACGGATGAACAGACTCTTTCAGTAACTGCTAGTGCTTCTGGGATGCTGTCGATTAGAATACGGTCACCTTTGGTGCACCCTTTTTGCACAAGCGCAGAGAAGCCACCAATAAAGTTAACGCCAACTTCTTTGGCAGCCTTGTCCAAAATTTCCGCTACAGGCACATACGTATCCGTCTTCACGGCGCCAGCAGCAATAGCAATAGGGGTCACAGAAATCCGTTTATTAACAATGGGTACACCGAATTGTCTTTCCAGATCTTCACCTGTTTTGACGAGCTTCTCAGCGGATCTAGTGATTTTGTCGTATACGTTTTGGTTAAAAGTTCTCATATCTGTATGCGCACAATCCATGAGGCTGATTCCCATCGTTATGGTACGTACATCCAGATTCATTTCACGGATCATTTTATTCGTTTCTTGTACTTCCACCAGTGATATCATGGTCATCCTCCTAAATGCGGTGCATAATATTAAAAATATCCTCATGCTGAAGCTTGATTTCCACGCCGATCGCTTCTCCGATCAAATGCAAATCCTCAACAATATCCTCAAATGCTTTAGTCGCGCCAGAAATGTCTACAATCATCATCATATTGAAATAATCTTGTACAATCGTCTGAGAAATATCCAGAATGTTCAAATTGTGCTCGGCCAGATATGTACATACCTTGGCGATAATCCCTACTTTGTCTTTTCCTAATACAGTAATAATCCCCTTCATAAATACAGCCTCCCTTTGTATATGGTGATTACGCCGTGTAAACGGAATGAACCATTCCAATCATTATTACAAATGCTGAAGCAAGCTTCAACCAAAGGTTTTTTGTCAGTTTGATCATTTTTATATAAAGTCCTGTGAATTTAAAGAAAATTCGATTGACAGTATATGAAAAATATGATGAAGTGAGAGATTGATACGATACTCTGAAGGAGTAAATATGACTACACAAAAATATAAAGATATGGTTGAAGAGCGGACCAAACAAACCCTCCAGGACTGGTCGGAACTGTCGGAAGTTAACGAGAAGGACATTTATCGTTTTTTGCATAATTTGAAAGGTACGGCAGGAACAGTGGGGTTACAAGAAGTTGAACAGTTTGCCGATGCAACGTTGCCCTATTTCATGGAAAGTAGCCTTAAGAGCTGGTCTTTTGAAGAGTGGGGCGATTATTTGTATCCGCTTATTCCACTGTTTAACCAAGATCCATCGGTTTCTCTAGGTTCAGTTAAGACGTTAGACAAAAAAGGAACTGATGATGCGCTCCCACATAATGATATTTTACTTATTGATGATGATGTAGAATTAGTGGCTTATTTAAAAGAATCATTGGAGAAGCAGAACTATTATGTAAGCATTGCCTTATCCGCTGAACGAGGTCTCAAGATTTTTTATGAAAGTAAACCGGATCTAATTCTTCTGGATATTCTTTTGCCGGATATCAGCGGGATTGAGGTCTTGAATCAAATTATCGGCAAAGCCAAAAAAGAACGTATTCCAATCATCATTATAAGTGGGGAGTCCTCCAAAGCGACGCAATTGCATGCGTATAGGCTGGGGGTGATGGATTTTTTATCGAAGCCTGTAGATATTGATTTATTTCTGGCATTAATTAAAAACCGCTTTGAGTTAAAGCGGGAGTGGCAGGAATCCATCATTGTGGATGAATTGACGGGTGCGTTCAATCGAAAACACTTTAATCAAGTGATGAAACAGCTGATTTGCGATTTTAAGCGTACGGAACGGGTGTTTTCTTTAGCGCTGATTGATCTGGACTATTTCAAAAAGATTAATGATACATACGGTCATCTAATCGGAGATGAGGTATTACAGTCCTTGTCTGAGCTTGTAAAGGGTTCGATTCGTATGGAAGATACCTTTTGCCGCTTCGGTGGAGAAGAGTTTGCTGTGTTCCTGCCAAATACGGATGCGAGTTCTGCATTGACAGTAATAAACCGTATTCAGGAGCGATTTGCTGCCACCGACTTTTTTGCGAAGAATGAAGTCTTTCATGTGACCTTCTCGAGTGGGATATCAGAGGTAACAGAAGCTGAGAATATTGCCGATAAAATTGTAGAGGAAGCAGACCAGGCTCTCTATGCCAGCAAAGATGCCGGAAGGAATCAGACTACACTCTACACGGACCATTTATCGTCGACTAAAAAGCATTCGGTTCTAAATGTAATTGTTGTGGATGATGATGCGTTAATTCGAAAAATAGTGACTCATCAGATTGATACTTGGGAGCCGGAGGATATTGCTGAGGTGAATATCAGCAGTTTTGCGAATGGGCTGGATTTCTTGCAGTCGGATTGGTATTCCATAGATGAGAAATATATTATTCTACTGGATGGTGTGATGCCGGATCTTGATGGTGTTGAAGTTCTGGAAAGAATTCGCAAGATATATCCGGAAGTGAATATATTAGTGATCATGCTGACAGGGAGAAATAATCAGGCGGATATTGTACATGCCCTGCAGATGGGTGCCGATGATTATGTAGTAAAACCTGTTCATATGCCTGAGCTGTTGTCCCGAATGGAACGGTTGGCTCATAGATTCTTGTTCTAACACGAAGGGAATTGTGCGAATATGCAAAAAATAATGGTAGTGGATGATGAAGAAGTATTACGGATGTTAATCGAGGATACATTGGAAGATTTGGAGAATGTTGAGATTCACACAGCGGAGAATGGGTTGGAGGCGCTATCTAAGCTGTCAACGGATCCTTATGATCTGGTGATTCTGGATTATATGATGCCGGAAATGACAGGGATTGAAGTGCTTCAGCAACTGGATGAGGAGAAGAAGAAAACTACAGCTATATTAATGTTGACGGCCAAGGCTCAAGATGTGGATCGACTTCGCGCTGTTGAAGCAGGAGCACGTTATTTTATGCCCAAACCCTTTAGTCCGATGGAACTCTTGCAGATTGTGGAGGGGATCCTAAGTGACGAAGAGAAGTAACGCTAATCACAGTATCAGAAATAGGTATTTTCGTATCATTGCGCTTGTTTTCGCTTTAATCATCCTTATGGGCTCGGTATTTTTCTTTTTCATTAACGATGAACAGAACAAATTAAGTAGAGACCGAGAAATTCTGCAAAATAAGGCGGATACGATTACCGATTTGGCGAGTGCTTTAAATGAGGTGTTTTTCCGTGCCAGGGGATTCAGCGCTCTTAAAAGTGATAACGAATTAAAGCTCCTGAATGTAGGACTAATTAACTTTGATAAGATTCTGGATACCTATTCCAATCTCAATCTATCTCCCGAAGAAGCTTTGTTCAGAGATGGTCTAAAGGCCTTTTATGTCCAGTATAAAAATAAAACGTTACCTGAAGCGATTCGGCTAGTTGAGGCAGATGACTATGTGGCTTTGCGTGCTCTGTCCGCAGATGGTACCACTAAATCAGTGAATGATTTTCTTGGCTATACGGAAGAGTACAAAAAACGCTCGGATGAAGCCTTAAATACTATGGCTATGGATTATATTAAACAGGCAAATGAATTTACCTTTATCGCATTTTTTATAAGCGCGATTATTCTGTTGTTCTTTACCTTTATGATCTGGCGGATTCTAAAGAACCTCATTGACCCTATTCTGAAGCTGGAAGGGGCAACGCATTCACTGGCTGCCGGTGAGGAAATTCTTCTGGGCAAGCTTAAGCATCAAGATGAAATTGGCCGACTTTATAATGCTTTTCTAAATATGGCCAGAAGTATTCAGGACAAAGAAGAAGAGTTGATGATGCAGAATGAAGAGCTGCACGCTCAGCAGGATGAGCTTCAGGATCAGCAGTATAGGCTGCAACGTTCACTCAGTGAAATTGAGAGCATGATGAAAGCGCTCGATCAGTCATCTGCCGTCGGTATCCTTACCGCTAAAGGTGTGTTTACTTACGCCAATGAGAACTTAAGTGAATATACCCGCTATAAGAAATCGGAGATTATCGGCTATACATATAGACTTTTTGAACTTTATAATGTGTCTCCTGAAGAATTCCAAAAAATCAGCAATAAATTAAGTACGGGCGGAGTATGGAGCAATGAGCTTCAGATTGTAGCCAAAGACGGATTGCCGATCTGGCTGCATCTGACGATTGTGCCATACTTGAATGAAGAGGGTGTAATTTATCAGTACATCCTTATTGCGAACGATATTAACTCTATGAAGAGCGTGCAGCAAGAGCTTGCTGAGACGCTGAAAAATACGGAACAGACTAAAAAGATGCTTGAGCTAAACAACCAGCTGAATCATGATATTACCTACACGTTAGATAAACATGAATTTGCAGATAAGTTTATTGAATTTATGCATCATCTGTATTCCTTTGATTCAAGCTTCTTCTTGCTAGTAAAAGATAAGATTGCAGCTGTTAAAGGGATTCCTCAGGAAAATGTTGAGCGTTATCTCGATAGTGAGAACAATGAAATGTTATATCGTTTAAAGACTGAAAAGACCTATCTGATTAAGCGTTTAGCTACGCAATCGGAACAGGGAATCTCTTCGGATGAGGTCTACTGTTATGACTTCTACACGACTGTTGTGAATGCAGAAGATGAGATTCTAGCTGTATTTTGCGGAACCCGGATTGGACATTCCTTCAGCAAAGAAGAGATTAATGAGGTTCAAGGGATGATGAACCGCGTAGCTCTGGCGATTGAACGTTTGTTTATGTATGAAGAGATTGAACATGGACGGAAGCTGAATCGAGATATCGTCAATAACGTAAATGAAGGCATTCAGTTCGTGAATACTGATGGCATGATGCTGCAGATGAATAAGGCGCTCTGCAGCATAGTGAATTATGAATGGAACGAAGGTACCTTGATCCCTAGACAAGAATGGATGGATTATTTCATCGAACGCTCGAATGAGAACCAAGAACTTGGGTCGTTTTTTGAACAAGCAATTTCTGAGGATGCTCTGGAGTCAAGCAGTATGCAATACTCCATTGGAACGGAATCCAAGAAGCATATTGATGTTTATGCGATTCCTGTATTCCGACGTGAGCTCCGGATTGGTACATTGTTCGTATACAGAGATATCACTAGGGAGTACGAGCTGGATCTTATGAAATCCGATCTTGTTAGTACAGTAAGCCATGAGCTGAGAACGCCATTGTCGAGTGTACTAGGATTCACGGAATTGCTATTGTCCAAAACCATGAAGCCGGAGAAGCAGCTGAAGTATCTGGAGACGATTCATAAAGAAGCGAAGCGGTTGACTGAGCTCATTAATGATTTTCTGGATCTGCAGAGAATGGAGTCAGGAAAGCAGCAGTATATTACGGAGCATGTGAATCTCAGTGAAATTGTACTAGGGGTTATCGATCAATATAAGCTTAGCAGCACACATCATGTGCTTCTGGTGGATGAGGCTCTAAATGCGGAAGTAGATGTGGACAAGGATAAGATTGTTCAAGTTCTAACGAATCTGTTAAGTAATGCGATCAAGTTCTCGCCTACTAACAATGAAGTCAAAGTGCTGTTGCATAATGAGCCAGACCAGATTATTGTGCGTATTCAAGATAACGGTCTCGGGATTCCTAAGGATCAAATAGGCCAGCTATTTCAAAAATTCAGAAGAGTGGATAATAGTGCCTCCAAAAGAATTGGCGGAACAGGTCTTGGTCTTGCCATCTGTAAAGAAATTATTGAGAAACAAAAGGGAACCATCGGTATTGATTCCGTAGAGGGAGAGGGGACAACGGTTTGGTTTAGCCTCCCCATCCTCCATGGGGACACAAGCCGACAGCAGGATGAGCTAAATAAATGGAATGCAGATAAAGAGCTTAAGCCTAATGTAATGATCGTTGAAGATGATTACAGCCTTTCTTTGCTTTTATCCGAGGAGTTGAAAGGAAAGGGCTTCAGGGTAACTCATCATTATCATCCGAAGGAAGCTTTTGACCATGCCTTGAAAACACCATTTGTTGCGATCGTGGTTGATTTGATGCTGGGAGAAGAATTGGACGGATGGGATCTGATCCGAATGCTAAAAGAGGATTCGAGAACAGAGAATATTCCGATTGTAATCTCTTCCGCTCTGGATCAATCCGATAAGAACCAATTGAATGATGTGATACAGAAGTATTTAACCAAGCCTTATCCGCCTGGTGAGTTATCGAATACGCTTGAAGAGATTGTGAAGATAAAGACAGGGGCAGGCGAGGTATTATTTCCCGAAAGTAAGAAGGATTTATAGTTTTTATTTATCACAATATTTTATAAATAGTATCACTTTTTATAATGAAACCGATCAAAACAGCTTAAATCATACTGTTTTGATCGGTTTTTATGTACTTTATAGATACTTTTTCAATAAATACCATTAATTAGGTAAAAATGACTGGATTGATCGTTTACAATTATTGTGATAGCCTGATTTTATGAGGTTCTAAAAAAGGCTCAGATAGAGGTACGGATATTAACCAGATTTCATGTTTAGGAGAGGTGGATATTGTTGCAACTACAGGTAACGAACAGTCCCTTTAACGAGAACCAAGTCGAGCTTCTCAATCGTCTTCTACCAACCTTAACGGAGACACAGCAAATATGGCTTAGCGGATATTTATCTGCAATTGGGCGTACTGCGGCAGCAGCGCCAGTGGGTGCTGAACTTCAAGCGCCATCAAACACGGTCGGGACCGCAGAGGTCGGCGCTGCCGCTACGAGTCAACCTGCTGCATCACGTGAAGTAACCATTTTATTTGGTTCACAAACAGGGAATTGCCAGCGACTGGCGGGGAGCTTGTCCCGCAAGCTGGAAGAGCAAGGATTTCAGGTGACGCTCACCGCGATGAACAGCTTTAAGCCTAATGCGCTTAAGAAGGTAGAGAACCTGCTGCTGCTGGTCAGTACGCATGGCGAGGGTGATCCACCAGATAATGCACGGATGTTCCATGAGTTCCTCTACAGCAAAAGAGCACCTCAATTAGAGAACCTGCGGTTTTCAGTTCTGGCTCTGGGAGACACCTCTTATGAATTTTTCTGTCAGACGGGTAAAGAGTTCGATCAGAGGTTAGAAGAACTTGGTGGTAAGCGCCTAAGTCCACGTGTAGATTGTGATCTCGATTATGACGATTCCGTTGCCGAATGGTTTGAAGGTGTGATTGGTGCATTAAATGTAAATTTAAATGCTCCAGCCATTGCTGCAAAAGCAGTTCAAGCCGCAGAGGACGCAGAGTCACAAGAACCTCTATATACTCGGAATAATCCTTTTAAAGCAGAGGTACTGGAGAATCTGGATTTGAACGGACGCGGCTCGGACCGGGAGACTCGCCATTTGGAACTATCGCTTGAAGGCTCTAATATACAGTTTGAACCAGGGGATGCACTGGGAGTATATCCAGAGAATCATCCCGAACTGGTGGACGCTATTATTCATACTATGGGCTGGAATCCTAATGATAAGGTTCCGTTTAATAAGAAAGGTGATGAAGGAGCCTTACGTGAGGCACTTCTGCATCATTATGAAATCACTGTATTGACCAAACCTTTGCTGGAGCAAGCGGCAAAGCTGTCTGCTTCAAACAAGCTGAGTGAGTTATTAGCTCCAGATCGTGCTTCGGAGCTTAAAGCGTATATTCAAGGACGCGATCTACTCGATTTGATCCAGGACTTCTCACCGTGGGAAGGTCCAGCCAGCAGTTTTGTGACGATTTTGCGGAAGCTTCCTGCACGCCTATATTCTATCGCTAGCAGTTATAAAGCAAACCCGGATGAGGTTCATCTAACCGTCAGAGCTGTACGTTATGAGGCTCACGGTAGAGCACGTTACGGTGTCTGCTCAGTGCATTGCGCAGAAAGAGTAGAACCGGGGGATACATTGCCTATTTACATTCAGCATAATCCTAACTTTAAGCTGCCTACTAATCCGGATGCACCGATCATCATGATTGGACCGGGCACAGGTGTTGCGCCATTCCGCTCTTTCTTAGAGGAACGTGGAGAGCTGGGAGCGGAAGGGAAATCTTGGCTGTTCTATGGGGATCGGCATTTTGTAACAGATTTCCTCTATCAGACTGATTGGCAGAGAATGCTAAAGGATGGCGTTCTAAGTAAGCTGGATGTAGCCTTCTCACGTGATACCGAAGAGAAAGTATATGTACAACATCGTATTTTGCAAAAGAGTCGTGAGGTTTATGAATGGCTGCAAGAAGGTGCTCATATCTACGTTTGCGGTGACGAGAAGTACATGGCGCATGATGTTCATTCTGCCCTGCTTACAGTGATTCAGAGTGAGGGTGGACTGAGCCCTGAAGCGGCAGCGGCTTATCTGGAAGATATGCAACAGACGCAGCGTTACCAGCGTGATGTCTATTAATGGATAGATGGAGTTATCGAATGACTTCGGGGGGAGATAACAACAATGGCAAACAATGAGAAGGTTAAGCCGATCGGCGGGCCTCCTAGTGATGTAGAGCATATTAAGTCGGAGAGTAACTATCTGCGGGGTGCATTGGTTGAGACACTAAGCAATCCGATTACGGGTGGTCTACCTGAAGATGATAATCGGCTGCTAAAATTTCACGGAAGCTATATGCAGGATGACAGAGATTTACGCAATGAACGGGAACGTCAGAAGCTGGAGCCGGCATTCCAGTTTATGCTTCGCGTAGTTGCCCCTGGTGGTGTAGCTACACCGGAACAATGGCTGGTGATGGATGATCTGGCACAGAAGTATGGTAACGGAACCTTACGTCTAACTACAAGACAGGCATTTCAAATGCATGGTGTGCTTAAATGGAACTTAAAGAAGACCATTCGGAGCATCAATGATACGCTAATGACGACCCTTGCAGCTTGTGGGGATGTTAACCGTAACGTAATGAGCAATCCGAATCCTTATCAATCTGAGGTGCATGCAGAAGTCTATGAATGGGCGCGCAAAGTTAGTGACCATCTATCCCCACGAACTCCCGCTTACCATGAAATTTGGCTAGACGGTGAAAAGGTAGTGGATAGTTTAGGAGATCGTGCAGAAGTTGAACCGATCTATGGTCCGGTATATTTACCGCGTAAATTCAAGATTGGTCTTGCGGTACCCCCTTCAAATGACGTAGATGTGTTCTCGCAGGATCTAGGCTTCATCGCTATTCTTGAGAATGATAAGCTGGTAGGGTTCAACGTTTCTGTAGGCGGCGGTATGGGAATGACGCATGGCGATACCAGCACGTATCCTCAGCTTGGCCGTATCATTGGTTTTTGCCGTCCTGATCAATTGATCGATGTAGCGGAGAAGACAGTAACGATTCAGCGGGACTATGGAAATCGTTCTGTCCGCAAAAATGCACGGTTCAAGTATACGATTGACCGCCACGGTTTGGAATGGTTTGTCGGTGAGCTGCATGAAAGACTCGGATGGCAGCTTGAGGCGGCACGTGATTACCATTTCGATCACAATGGAGACCGCTATGGCTGGGTGAAGGGTACCAATGGAAAATGGAATTTGACGCTTTATATCCAAAGCGGACGGATTCATGACCAAGAAGGGTACACATTGATGACTGGACTGCGGGAAATTGCCAAGATTCATACCGGGGATTTCCGGCTTACGCCGAATCAGAATTTAACGATTGCTAACGTAACCACTGCCAAAAAGCGAAAAGTGGCTGAGCTGGCTAAACAACATGGACTTACAGATGGAGCTCATCTATCTGCGCTACGACGCAGTTCAATGTCTTGTGTGGCACTACCAACCTGCGGACTTGCAATGGCTGAAGCGGAACGTTATTTGCCTTCGTTGATTGATAAGCTAGAGCTTGTCCTTGATGAAGCTGGTCTCCGTGAGGAGGAAATCGTGATCCGGATGACAGGTTGTCCTAATGGGTGTGCAAGACCGGCACTAGGCGAAATCTCGTTTATTGGTAAAGGTCCAGGCAGATATAATATGTACTTGGGAGCAGGTTTTACGGGAGATCGCTTGAACAAAATGTATAAAGAAAACATAGATGAAAAAGAAATTCTGGAGACACTGGAGCCGATTCTTCATCATTATTCGAAAGAACGTCTGCATAGTGAGCATTTTGGAGATTTCGTAATCCGTACAGGTTATGTAAAGGCGGTTACCTCAGGTCTTAATTTTCATGACTAATCTAATATAGATTGAAGGGGTGTCCCGGAGCCTACATTATGGCTGCTGGGGCACCTCTTTGTTAGTTGATTTTTTGGTTTTAAACTTTAACGGTTGCTCGTTGTCGAGTGGATTGGAGCTAAGTTAGATTGAGTGGGACGGATAAGATGCTATCGGACTCAGATGATCTAATATTTTCATTAGAAAAAGGGATTCCTTTTAGAATGTGTATGAAAAATATATTTTTTTGCATAATGATTTGGATTTCTCGTGTTTTTCTTTCATAATATAAAGGGGAAACTAAATACAAAAGAAGAGCCATTGCCCGAGAGTGATGTGTTCTGTACAGAAGAGGCGATATTATGATTATCATGAAAACGATGGAAGAGATCGAAAAAATGCGTGCGGCGGGAAAAATTCTCGCTGAATGTCATCGTCAAATTGCGCAAATTCTACAGCCGGGAATTACCACCTGGGAGATTGATGAATTTGCAGAAAAATTTATACTGTCTCAAGGAGCGACTCCTGAGCAAAAGGGATATAACGGATATCCGTACGCAACCTGTGCATCTGTAAATGATGTAATCTGCCATGGCTTTCCGAAGAAGGAACCACTTAAAGATGGAGATATAGTAACCATAGACATGGTAGTTAACTTAGAGGGCTGGTTGGCAGATTCCGCTTGGTCATATGGGATTGGCAACATTAGTGAGCAGGCGACCAAATTACTAGACACCACAAAAGAATCTTTATTCCGAGGGATCGAGCAGGCAGTTGCAGGCAACCGTATCGGGGATGTTGCTCATGCTATTCAAGTTTACGCAGAGTCTAATGGTTTTTCTGTTGTGCGTGATTTTATTGGCCATGGGATTGGTTCAGAAATGCATGAAGCACCAGAGGTACCTCACTATGGTCCGGCTGGCAGAGGACCCCGTCTTAAAGAGGGGATGGTATTTACCATTGAGCCGATGCTGAACACAGGCAGCTATAGAACAAAGATTGATGCCGATGGTTGGACTGCACGTACCATTGACGGCGGTCTGTCAGCACAGTATGAACATACATTAGCTATCACCCCTCAAGGAACGATTATCCTGACTGAACTATAATTTAGGGTAGAAAATAGACCTGATTAGCTTCATCTTCTCATGATGTTGCTGATCAGGTCTATTTGTTGTTCAACTAATCAATTAATCAGTAATGTTGCGAGTATAGTATTCAATGATATCTTTTCGACGAATAATTCCGACAAACACGCCTTCTTTATCAATCACAGGAACAAAATTCTGATCTGCGGCGAGCGTCAACATATCCTCCATTTCGGCATTTATGAGAACGCTCTCGTTATGGACATGCTTCTGGATATCGCTTACTGGAACTTCTCCTATATTGTCAAAAGTTAGACCTGCTGTGTTTTTCAGCTTCCACAATAGATCACCTTCCGAAAGTGTTCCTACATATTTTCCTTCATTATCAATAATAGGGATAGCCGTATAATGGTGCTGCTCTAATTGTTCTAAGGCTTCCAGCATGGATAGTGAGTTAGTGATATAGGCAACTTGATCTTTAGGCAACAAAAAAGAGGATATTTCCATCGGCATGAACTCCTTTGTATTGAGATTTTTTTAGTTAGGCTACTTTTATTTAAACATACTTTTTGAAGAGATAGGTGTTTTAAATTTTATTATTTAATTATAGGTAAAAAGACCTATTAAATGACAGTCGCATTTTGTCGATTAAAGATAAGGTATATTATCCTAGAGTGGAGTTGTTCAGATGGCGTTGTATCGTAGGCTTTCTTTAACGGTTAAATTTGTTCTGGTAGTAAGTTTAGTTATCATTGTTATCTTTTTCTTTAGTTTAGTTGCAAATCTGCAAAATCTGCGTAATGTGAGTATTTCGAATGGTGAACTTCAAGCGGAGGTTGCCGGACGAAGTTATGCGGAATCCATCCAGAATACTATGATAGACATGGAGTCAACAACTAAGGTATTCGCAGAAGTGTTGCTGGAATCAAGAGAACATCAGACCTTAAGTCGTGAGGATGTTATCTCTACAATGAAGGCTATGCTTGAGAACAGACCTGAAATTTTGGGTATTAGCACATTATGGGAGCCGAATGCCTTCGATCAAAAGGATCAGGCTAATATAAATAAAATGCCGTACGACGACAACACAGGGCGTTTTGTTCCTTATGTTGTTAAAAATGAGGGTTCAATTACGATTGAAGCTTCGAAAAATTACGAAGTAGAAGGCACCGGAGATTACTACCTTATACCTAAAAAAAATAAGAAACCGATCTATCTTGAACCGTATTCTTATGAGACAACTGTTGGGTCTATGCAGATGATTTCGATTATACAGCCCATTGTAACCAATTCGGGTACTTTTCTTGGGACTGTGGGATTTGATATCTCGCTAGCAGAGCTTCAGGCAAAAGCGGTTAATTATAGACCTATGGGAGGTTATGTTGCTCTTATTTCAAATGATGGGAAATATGTAGCGAATCCTAATGATCCACAGAGTGTACTTAAAGATTTTGGGGATACGGAAGAGAAAGCTGCATTGTGGAGACAAGTGAAGAACGGGAAGAGTGTACAGGGGTATACCAATAATTCCAAAGGAGAAACTGTGCTCCGAATTTTTGTTCCAATCCAAATGCCAAAAAGTGAACAGGTATGGTATACCCAGACAGCCATTCCTAAATCTACAATTATGGCGGACTTCGAACAAGCCAAAACAGAATCTTTTATTATCATGTTAGTTGGGATGACGATTTTAGGACTAGTTGTAGGCTTTCAACTATGGTTGATGGTGATCAAACCGCTTCGAATGTTATCTGAGAAATTGCAGCTTATGTCTCAAGGGGATTTAACCCAAACCTTGCAGGTTCGAAATAATGATGAATTCGGCAAGATGGCTACGCATTTTAATCAGATGACACATAAGCTTCGAGAAATGTTTGGACTTGTAGCTGACTTGTCGATGTCAGTGGGTGCTACTTCTGAAGAGTTGACAGCGAACGCTGAACAGACAGGGAAAGCTGCTGAACAGATTGCTGTGGCTATTGGACGAGTCGCCGAGGGAGCGCAACTGCAGAATGGTTATGCAGGAGAATCTTCTCTGGCCATGAGCGATCTTAGCGTTGGAGTGCAACGTATCGCTGACTCTTCATCAGCGGTGTCTGCATCTGCCGATGAAGTAACCGATCAAACGAAGAGAGGCAGTGCACAGCTTCAAATGGCGGTGAACCAGATGACAGAGCTTAAGCAATCCGTGGACGAGACCAGTCTGGCGATTGAACGACTAGGTGAAAGATCTGTACAGATTAGTGGGATTATTGGTCTGATCTCGAGTATCAGTAAACAGACTAATCTATTGGCATTAAACGCAGCGATTGAAGCATCCAGAGTGGGTGAACAAGGTCGTGGATTTGCTGTAGTAGCTTCGGAAATACGGATGTTGGCGGATCAAACGAAACAAGCTGCCGAACAAGTTACTGAATTAGTCGAACATGTTGTCCAAGATACTAATAAAGCCTCACAGGCTATGGCCGTTGGTAATGAACAAGTACGTATCGGTGTGCAGGGTGTATCTGACAGTGATCTTTTGTTTACATCGATTCTTGCTGAAATGACACAGGTTACAGATCAGATTCAGGAGGTATCTGCAGCCGCACAGCAGATGACCGCTGGTACAGAGGAGATTTCAGCTAGTGTCAAAGTATTAGCCGATCTTGCATCGGAAGCTTCCGCAGATTCACAAAGTGTAGCAGCAGCGTCAGAGGAGCAGCTTGCTTCTATGGAAGAGATAACTGCCTCGACGGAATCCCTCAGCTCAATGGTGCAAGATTTGCTGGATAAATTGTCTTATTTTAAGATTTAAAATAATTGAGATGTTGTAATTGTAAGTGGGAAACCCGGTTCTTTTCTAAAGGATCAGGGTTTTTCCATTTCTTACATAATCTAAAAGGTATCTAGATGGCATCGGATGTGCTATAATCAATATATCGAAAGTAGTTACCTGCTAATTCACATAGCGTAGAGGGTTATTCTTAAGATGACAATAACCTTGTACCATATGTGAATTTTTATTTTTTTAGAGATTTTGTAAGAGATTTTTTTGGGATAAGAATAACATGTAAATTAAAAAAAGGTGGTAATTATATTATGCAAACAGGAACAGTGAAATGGTTTAACGCGGACAAAGGCTTTGGTTTTATCGAGGTTGAAGGTGGAGAAGACGTATTCGTACATTTCAGCGCAATCACTGGTGACGGATTCAAGTCTTTGGATGAAGGACAACGTGTAGAATTTAACGTAGTTCAAGGCAATCGTGGTCAACAAGCTGAGAATGTTGTAAAACTCTAAAGTTGTGAAAAAAATCCCCAAACTTATAGTTTGGGGATTTTTTTAAATATAAGAAATTATAAGTTTCACACAATACTATATGTCTTATATTTCTCGCTTAGTTGAAAGGTGGCGGATGTAAGTGCAGGTGTTTGAAGACTGGAATTTAAAAGTGAAGAAAACCTTTAACGCTACAAGCAACAAGGAAGTATTGACTGTGTCTGAAGCCGGTAGTTTACTTGGTCTGTCTAAAGATCAAATGAAAAGCTATGTAGACCAGCATAAGTTAACCAAAGTCCCAATTATGAGAAGTGTTGTCAGGTATCTTATACTGAAAAGTGAAATCGATACGATCCTGAACAAAACCTAATGTATTCTCAATAAACTTTGCAGACCCATCCTTCATAGGATGTGGTCTTTTTTTTTTTTGCCTCAAAAATTTCTTATAAAAAGAAACTTATCGATCCAATGATCGTCTATAATTATGGGATATTTAGGTAATGGGGTAGGCATAAACAGTAATAGAAGTTTAAACGTAATTGTGTGGAATAAAAGGTGATGTTCATTAATGGTGAGAAGTCGCATAAACAGAAAGGGTAATTCATCCAAATGAAAAATAAACAGAGCACTCATCCATCTGCTTCATTTACTTTAAGCAGAATCGAGAAAAAGAAAGTGAAAAAAAATAAAATCAGTAAAAAAATGAAAATTTGGTACTTTTCGATGGCTATCGTACTTATTATTGGACTGGGATCTTTTATTTTCCGTAAAGAATTAATGATTTTTGGGTTTAATAATGTTGTAGCCCCAACGATTGAACACACCCTTAAGGACTCCTATGTGCCATTAGAAGACAGCGGAGAACCAGGATTACAACCAACGATAGAAAATAAAGACCGTCCTTTTTCTCTCCTTCTACTAGGCACCGATCAGCGTGGCAAAGAAAACGGGCTTTCTGATTCCATTATTTATACAGTTATTCGACCTGAAGACCATAAAGCACTGCTCGTCTCCATTCCCCGTGATTCCTATACAGAAATTATTGGAGCAGAAAATATCAAAGGAGCAAGAAAAGAAACCAAGATTAATGCGGCACATTCCTACGGAGGTCCTCAAATGAGTGTGGATACCGTTAAGAATCTTTTGAATGCGCCAATTGATTACTATGCTACGATTAATTTTAATGGGCTTGTGGGTGTTACAGATGCTCTTGGAGGAGTGGTGCTTCCAATCACCAAGGTGATAGAGAATAAGAGTCCCGATCATGAGAAACTAAGAATTGAGCCGAACAAACCGATCTATTCCGGTAAGGAAGCTTTAATGTATGTAAGATATCGGGAAGATTCTGATTTTAAGAGAACAGAGAGACAGCGGATTTTCTTGAAAGCAGCGCTTGATCGGATGAAAAGAATAGATAATATTCTTAATATACAGAACATTATCGAAATTGCTGGCAGTAACTTTAAAACGAATATGAAGTCAGATTTTATTTTGGATTTGGCTAAGAAGGTAATTCTTGAAGGTGGAACCCCTGAAATAACGAGTCATATGCTCCAAGGGGAAGGAAGACATACGGATCAATGGTATTATATACTCGATGAAAATGATGTAAAGCGTACTCATGATATGATTGAGATTTGGCTGAACCCAGACTCTACTGAGGCTGATTTAATCACTGCTTCTAAGGATGATGCTGCTGCATAATATTTTTGCTATTCTATTTTATATTCACACGGAGGTTAGCTTCTATGGCATTAAAATCAAAGGAGCAAATGATACTCGAATTTAAGTCTCTTATTCCATTCGTGAAATCATTAGAAGAGGTGCCAGATAAACATTGGGATAAGCCCATAGCTACTGGTAAATGGACCGTGAAGGATATTCTCTGTCACCTCATGCTATGGGATAAATATTTCTATGAAGGTGCTATTAAGCAGATTATTTTGAAAGAACCATTAACAACGAAACATTTGGATTTTAACGAATTTAATGCTAACGCGAGGGAGTATGCCAAATTGTTATCCAAGCAGACCTTGATTGAACAATTTGTGCTCTACAGATCTAGAATTTTAGATGCAGTCTCTGGATTAACGGATGAAGAATGCGAATTGGAATATAAGGATGGAGACCACAAGAAGTTCAGTGTTCGCAAGTATTTGAGAAGTTTTATCCCACATGATAAGCATCATAAAAAACAGATTGAACAATTTCTAAACTGCATCGAGTAGAGATGAATTGTTGTCTCCTTATGGCTTAAGCTTTAGCGCGATTCTGAACCATTTTCATGGATTGGCGAATAAGTATTGGACCGAACATGCTGCCAGCATAGGCGGCTATAAAAGAATGTAAGGGAAACTTTATAGCGAAATAAATGACCGATCCAGCTACAAAATCAATAAGAATGAATTTCTTGATCTCGGATAGTGGGATTGTGACGAATACAAATGATTCTTTATTTTTCAAACCGTTGGCCTCCTATTTGAAAATGTTTCAAAATAAATCCACTATTCATTCTATTTTGAGAACAAGATGTCCCATTCGAAATATTTAGACTAACGGCATACGATCATTACCATCGGGCTTATAAGACCATAATATCTGGGGTACGAATTTCCCTATGTGGTACGGTGAAGATGCAGTATTTCGTTTTCGTCTAAATTTACAATCGAACCGTAAGTAAAATAATAGATGTACTTGTGACTGAAATGCACCCCTTAGAATAAACATTGGAAAACCTTCTGGGCCCGATGTCTTTCTAGGAGGTGCATTTTTGCTCAGTTTCTGCAACTGATAAGATCTCAATGTTAAAAAGACAAATTTCCACTTGGAAAATTTGGTTTTCATAGGTAATATCCCATATTCCGCCGATTTCTTCTACCGCATTCTTTACGCTTTTTAGACCGATACCATGAAAATGCTTGTCTCGTTTTGTTGTGGCTAATTCTCCGAAATGATTCGTACGTATGGAATGCTGATATGGATTCTGTATTCTGATAAATAAAGTACCCTTATGATAATGAAGTTGGAACTTAATATAAGGCTGAGTCACACCTGGATGCTTGCATGCTTCTATAGCATTATCAAGGGTGTTCCCTAGAATAATGCTAAATGCATAAGCATCTAGGTCAAGCTGAGGTGGAATCTTAATATCCGTTTGAAAGGAGATACCCAGCTTTTTGGCAAATTGCGACTTGTAATTAATGATAGAGTCGATTAGGATGGAGCCGGTATTACTTTCACCTGAAGAGAGTTCTATTACTTCAAGAAGCTTATCTACATCATTCAGTCCGGCTTCTTTTTCCCCAGCTTGTAATTGAGACCTCAGGCCGAGCAAGATATTCCTGAAATCATGTTGAAACGTAAAGACTTCTTGCTGCCTTTCTTTCGTGAGCAGATACTGGTTCATATAGTAGGTGTTCTGCTGTTCCAACAAGTAGTTTTTATTCTGTGCCGATTGTATGGTTAATACACGATCACACAAAAGAATGATCAGGAAGTTGATCAACAGCATTCCTCCGGACAAGGCCGGATACAACGCCGGATATTCCCGCAATGACAGCTCGCCCGATAATTTTGCAATACTGAGAATACTGATAAACGGAAAGCAGAACAACCCGATCCAATACCAACTGCTTAGACTGCCCTCTCCAAAAGCTTTGGTAAAACGAAGCGTGATCTGTACCAGTATAAACATCAGAATCTTAGACAAAAACAAGGTAAAGATGTATCCGCTTGTCGTATACACAGGTGCAGTTGCTGCATCTGAAAGAATAATCAGTGCGACTATAAATAAAGCAGCACCAATACGCCATTGTATTTTTCCTTTATACAAAAAGGACAATAGAACGATCCCCACTATATTAAGCCCTAGCATCCATAAGCCTGGAAGTGGGCTGTTATGAAGGAGGAGTACGAAAATATAATAAGCAGTGTATACGGAATAAAGGATTACTTTGGATTCCCAAAGCCGTGGGAAACAATGATCATAGAAATAATGAATGATAAATGGGAGAGCTGCCAGTGTGAGGGCATAGAACAGCTCATCCAGTAGAATATTATTCAAGCAGACTCCCCCTGAATTGCAAATAACTCTTTTTCACTACGGTGCTTTGCTTATCGCTAATCGGAAGTTCTTCCCCACTCGTTAATACAATTTTTTTGCCCTGAATTTGTTTTATGTAATCGAAATTCACAAGATACGATTGATGAATCCGCACAAACTGCTTCGAAGGTAGCTTTCCTTCTTCTATAGATAAAGTACTGTAATATTCCGTTTGATCTTCCGTTGTTTGCAAAATGATTTTTCGGCGATCACTTGCCAAGTACATAATATTACGGATTGGAATCAGTAGTTTAGTTCCACTTTGGTGTACAGGTAGTAATTTTGGTTGATTTTGCTGACGCTTGACCTTTATTTGCTGAATCATAGAGAGTAGTTTTTTTTCAAAAGACTCGTTATGTATAGGCTTCTTTATAAAACCGGAAGGTTGAACGTCAAATAGTTGAACATGATACTCTTCGTGGCTCGATACGTAAATCAACCGAACCCTATCATTATCACAATCTCTCCGTAATATATGACCCGCTGTTATTCCGCTTATTCCCTTCATTTCTATATCCATAAAAATAAGATCAAATGGACAACCATGTTGTATGGCTTTCGTGAAACTTTCACCAGAATAGAATATGGATACCTCTATCTTTACGGTCTGCTGAATGGGATGGTTAAGGATCAATCTCTCCATATATTCTGTTGCCTTGAAATCATCATCACAAATAGCAATATGTATCATGTGAAATTCCCCTCCTGTGTTATAAATAATAATACATTATATGGGAGTATAATCAACCTTTATCCTTTTAGGGATCACTTGGAAGTGGCGAAAGTTACATTTATTCCCGTGTTTTTTACCATAACGATTAGTAATTCTAGTAAACATGCTAATTTAATATCAATTAGTAGCAGACGGTATGGAGGAGTTGAAAAATGAATACAACAATCTTTGAAGCTGAGGGATTAACTAAACAGTATGGCAGTGCAAATGCGCTTCAAAATATAAATATGAAGATTAAACAGGGTGATATCTATGGCTTTGTAGGTGAGAATGGAGCAGGTAAAACCACACTTATGAAAATAATTAGTGGATTAGTTTATCCTACAAAAGGGACTATCCAATTGATGGGTAAAAGTAATGAGAAGGACCTCGCACGAGTCAGAAAAAAAATGGGGGTTTTAATAGAGCTACCTGCCCTCTACCCCCATATGAATGCTGAAGAGAATTTAAGCTTTTATTGCAAGATTCATGGTATTACGGATTTCAAGAGAATTAAAGATGTGCTGAATTTAGTGGGACTAACGGATGTTGAAAACAAAAATACTACGGAATATTCTCTGGGCATGCGTCAACGATTAGGGCTGGCCATCTCCCTTCTCAACGAACCGGAATTTTTAGTTTTGGATGAACCGATTAATGGGCTTGATCCTACAGGGATTGTAGAGATGAGGAAATTATTGGCTAAGCTGGCACATGAAAAAGGGGTTACCCTCTTGATTTCCAGCCATATTTTGAGCGAGCTCCAATTGTTAGCTACCAAATTCGGGTTTATTCATAAAGGGCAGTTCATTAAGGAAGTCTCTGTGGAAGAACTCTTGCAATCAGCCGAAGCGCAAATTTGTATTAAGACCGTTGAAATAGCTGCAGCAATAAACGTGCTTAAGAACGATCTTAATATTCATTCGATCACATTGTCAGAGGCCGGAGAAATATTGGTTCCCAAGGATTTGACAGATCTTGAACAGTTAATGTCAACGTTAATTAGAAATGGAATTCCACTTGAAGGAATCAACCTGTCCACAGCGAATCTTGAGCATTATTATATGGATCTGATAGGAGAATGAGCAATGAGGGATTTTCTGAAAGCTGAGTCTTACTTTATAAGAAGGGATATCATGTTTAAGGGAATTTCTCTTCTGTTCCTTATAGCAAGTCTGGTATTAGCAATCTGGATTGGGGGTAAAGCTGGTTTTGAAATCGGTAATCTTGCGGAACCCTTAACGATTGTGACACCTTTATCTTTATTTTTTTATTTTATTATTCCAGTTTACGTATGTTTTTTTGCAACCGAAGGATTTGAATATGGATCTATCAAAGTTATTCTGGCTTCCGGACAAAGTAGGTTTATCTATATCACGGGGAAATACCTTTCTGTTTTTAAAATTATTATATGGTGGATTTTACAATTTACAGTAGTGTTTTATCTCGCTTATATGATAGCTGCATTGATAATCGGGACTGACATCGGTAATCGTAATTTTTCTGCTGACTTGATTCAGGTTTCCCGTGTACTGGGATTAAATGTCCTTTATTTATCAGCTTATGCTGCTCTAATCATTATGGTTGGTATTCTTATTAAAAGAACGGCTTCAGCGGTGGTTGTAACTTTTCTAATTATATTCGGCGACTTCATGATATCCGGTTATTTCCGTGATGCTTCCTCCGCATGGTTAAGGGGGATTTCAGACCATGCTTTAACGACCCAAGTTATGAAGTTTTCCGGAATTTACGTCGTTAATTCACAAAATATAGTCCTAACAGGAGCAAAGAGCTTTATGGAAGTGGTGCTAATTCCTGTGATTATTATAGCTATTAGTTTGTCTGTCACCTATATTTCGTTTGGAAAAAGAGATATACACGCGTAGATAAAAGGAGGAATTGAAATGGACAGGGGTAATAGATCACCAAAAACGATCGTTATTGTAGGTGCTTTGCTAGCTATTGTAGTTTTTGTTGTTCTTTTTGTTGGTATTGAGATGGGATGAGGCTAGTCTCAGTATATGTCGCGGGGAGTTATGTGAAATGAAATACAATGTAGTATGGATCAGTATTAAAGAGTTATTTCATCCTTACCGTAAAAACATTTGGATAATCAGTATTGTTATGTTGGTGACTTCTATAGGGAGCTTTTTGACGCCTTGGTTTACCAAGCACTGAGAAATTTCTGTCCTTAAAAAATTTCGTGTGTATGGTCACAGAGGATTATTTTAATTATCGATATAATGAAAGCGTTATCTTTTTATTTGCGGTTTACTTAAATTAAAAGGAGATAAGCTATGAGAGTGAGCAAAGTTTCTTTTAACCAGCTTGTGTTTATTTGTTTAGGGATTCAATACATGTTAATGCATTTGTTCTCTGCAGGCGAGGCGATTGTGATCACATCCATAGAGCTTGTTATATACATGGTTTTTACCGTTGTTGGCCTTGTAGGATTATTTATGCGGAGCAGAAAAGTGGATAGTGAGGCGATTTCTGGATTGGTCGCGCTATTCTTCAGTGTATTATGGATGGTATCTTTATTCTCCCAATTTCGGAAAGAAAGCTACCCGGATGCTTTAACAGTAATTAATTCGCTTGGTGTAACTACTGCCTTACTTGTACTTCTCGTTGAGTTTATCATTATAGCCAAGGCCTAGGGCAGACACGAATCAAAAAACAAGACAGGTCTATTTAAGACTTGTCTTGTTTTTTGTGCATCCCCAGAAATGAAAGCTCACCCTGAGCATTCCGCTTAAATTCATATTCCGAATCATGCTTCGTATGATGGAATCTTGTTTCCGAGATGGGATAAAAGGGAGTGACTTCTACATCATTCCAGACAAAATAGTAATCTTGCCCACTACGCTCCACGCTCGCTTTGCAGCCATATCCCTCATAGGTTCCCATATATGAAGCATAAATGCTGTCATCAAGAGGGAAGGCTTGTGGAGAGACAGGCACCCTTTCAGGTTCACCAAATATTAATCCAGCTAGAGATTCCGTTAATTTGGTGACGGGTACGCAATCGTAATTGGTCAACATGATGACGCTTGTTTGATCTTCAGGATATCTATGTAGTTCACTTCGGAAGCCGCGGTAGGCACCGCCGTGATACATTCTTTTTCGATCAAAACGTTCGTCCAAGAACCAACCAAATCGATATTTGAGATTACTGGAATGAAAAGCCATCTCAAGGGTGTTATGAGACACTAATTGATCGGAGTACAAGGCTTGATCCCACAGGAAAAGATCGGCAGCCGTCGAATACATCCCGCCAGCGGATAAGATAGAGCTCATATCTATGTATTCCCCCTGAGTATACTCTCCCCAAGAAGAATGATAAGGCGAGGCTAATTTTGGAATAATTTGCTGATTGTTATAAACTCCTGTATTTACCATGCCCAGAGGCTGTAATATAAAAGTAGTGATATAATCTTCAAATGTCATCCCTGTAATCTTCTCAATAATCATCCCCAGCAAATAATAACCTGAGTTGTTATAGGCAAATGAAGTGCCAGGCATAAATGCAGGGGGTTGACTCACAAATAACTGTAACATCTCTTGTGGAGTCAGCTTTAGCTTATTTAATTTTTGATTATATTCGGGTATGGAAGTGTAGTTGGCTATACCAGAGGTATGTCCCAGCAGGTGAAGGATGGTAATCCCCTCTAGTTGATGCTGCTGAGGGAGATATTTTAGGATTGGATCCTCCAGTCTAATACGTTTTTGTTCTTTTAGCATCAGGATAGCCATGCCAGTGAATGATTTGGTAAGTGACCAGATCCGGAATTTGGTATCTAAAGTATTCGCGACCTGATGTTCAAGATTGGCATATCCGTACGCTTTATGTAACTTGATTTCTCCACGCTGAGCTAGTAAGACTGTGCCACTTAATGGCCAGCTTTGTTCGTATTTATCTAAATAGTGCTCCAGACGCTGGAATTGTGTATCCACAGGTAACCCCTCCTTAAAGGCATATTCTAACATATTAATAAATTCTGTTGAAGCGGAGAGAAATCGATGAGATATGATTGTTTGATTATTGATGATGAAATTGAGCTTGCGGAGACCACCTGCGAATATTTTAATTTGTTTGATGTTCAAACCGCATTTGTTACGAGCGCCGATGCCTGCCGGAACTTTTTGTGTGAGCATCAGGTGTCGATGTTACTCCTTGATATTAATTTAGGCGGTGAATCCGGCTTTCAGTTATGCAAAGAGCTGCGTCAGACGACCGGGATTCCCATCCTGTTTATTAGTGCCCGCTCCAGTGAGGATGATGTATTGATTGCACTTGATATCGGGGGAGATGATTATATTCATAAGCCGTATACCCTGAGAGTGTTGCTGGCAAAAGTAAAAGCGGTGCTTAAACGGTACAACAACGAAGTTGTAGCCGAGTCCTCTTTTCTTGAATCCGGCCCCATCCAGATTGATCCCGAACTCAGAAGGGCAAGTCTTAACGGCGTACCCCTCAAGCTGAAAACAATGGAATATAAATTGCTTAAGTTTTTGATCCAGCATAAAAATCGGGTAATCGCTAAAGAGGAGCTATTTACAGAGGTATGGGGGGATGTTTTTGCGGGAGATGGCACCTTAAATGTACATATCCGTCATCTTCGTGAGAAGATTGAGCAGAATCCTAACGATCCACAGTACATCCGTACCGTATGGGGTATCGGTTATGCTTTTGAGGATAAATAGCGATGACTAAAAAATTGCTACTGGCCCTAATGCTCACTATACTCGCTGCAAGTATAACTCTCTTATTCCTGATATTCAATTTGAAGGTGGAGACCTCCACAGACCGAGTGGCGATCAATACCATCGTTAAGCTTACAGAGCAGCATTGGGATAAAATTGATCCGAAACTGTACAAGGAAAGTCCTTATGATTTCGCCATTATCGATACGTCTGGTAAATTAAAATATCAGACTGAAAATGCGATTTCCATTAGCATTAACGAAGCTATCAATAATCGGGATACCTTAGTCGACGTTGTTGTTCAGGATCAGCTGGTGGGTAAAGTAATTATTAATAATGATTACCGTACGATTTTTATACATATGAAACAACAATTTATACAAGTTTCTGTTGCGATGCTGCTTTTGCTTACAATTCTCGGCATCCTCTATATTTGGTTCCTGAATAGATCCATTCTTCGTCCATTTCGCAAAATGCAGCTATTTGCGAACCATATCGCAAGAGGTGATCTTGAAGTGCCACTTGCGATGGATCGTAATCATCTATTTGGTGCCTTTACCGAAAGCTTCGATATGATGCGGGAAGAGCTTGCGGCGGCTAGGCATAGTGAATATTTAGCGAACAAGAGTAAGAAGGAGCTGGTTGCCAGTCTTAGTCATGATATTAAGACCCCCGTCGCTTCGATGAAGGCGATTACGGAACTGATGTTATTAAGCGCAAGAGATGAGAAGACAAGCAGACAGCTAAACACCTTATATTCCAAAGCGGATCAGATTGATCGCTTGGTCACAGACATGTTCCATTCCACCTTGGAGGAGCTGAATGAACTAAAAGTCAGCTTAACGGAGGAGCATAGTCATCTGCTCACCCAAATTATAAACAATGTGAACTTCTACGAACGAATTTCAGCTGCATCTGTGCCAGACTGCATCATTATGGCGGATCCATTACGGCTGCAGCAGGTCATCGATAATGTAGTGAACAATTCCTATAAATATGCCTTCTCCGGTACACACATCGATATTAAATTCGAGATTAGGGATCATTATCTGGAGGTTGATATTCTGGATTACGGTCCTGGTGTTCCTGAGGAGGAATTACCTTTAATATTCAATAAATTTTTTCGGGGCAGTTTAGCCGTGAGCCAGAACGGTGCAGGCTTAGGTCTGTACATTTCTCGTTATATGATGCAAAAAATGCAGGGCGATATTGTATGCTCCAATCGGGAGGATGGATTTACTGTAAAGCTGCTGATTCCTTTAGCAGGAAAGAATTAAGAATTCGCTAAGGATTGCACAAAGACATGTTAAGAACATTTAACGTACGATTAGGTTGCAATTACGAATCAGCCAGTGATTGCAGCCATTATATTGTGCGAGAGCAAGGGTTACTGTTAACGCAATTAATGAGCATGAACGTAAATGGAGTGTTCAACATGAACGAAGTGAATAATAAAGTATTGATGCAGACCCATAAGCTTGGAAAAACCTTCTCCCATGGAGGAACTCAGCAGCATGTATTAAAAAATCTAGATCTGACCTTATATCATGGTGATTTCACGATTATCATGGGCAGCTCTGGTTCTGGTAAATCAACACTGCTGTATGCCATTTCGGGAATGGATAAGCCAACGCTTGGAGAGGTTTTGTTTGAAGGTCAAGATATTACGGCGATGAGTAATGATCAGCTGGCGATATTCCGGCGGAAGAACTGTGGATTTGTGTTTCAGCAGATCCATCTACTCGATTCAATGAGTGTCCTCGACAATGTATTATCAAGTGCTTTTCTTGTACAAAAGGATAGGGCCGGGGCTGTGGAAAAAGCCAAAAAGCTGCTCTTAGATGTAGGCTTGGATGACTCCATCTGGGGGAAGTTTCCGGCGCAAATCTCTGGAGGTGAAGCTCAGCGTGCCGGAATTATCCGGGCCCTGATCAACAGTCCAAAAGCGGTATTTGCTGATGAGCCAACTGGAGCGCTAAATAGCTCAGCTGGAATAGGGGTACTGCGTGTCCTAACCGAGGTGAATAAGCAGGGGCAAAGCATAATTATGGTAACACATGATCTCAAAACTGCGCTGCGTGGTAATCGGATCTTGTATCTGCAGGATGGAGTAGTCATTGGAGATTTGCGCCTTTCCCCTTATAGCGAAAATAGTGGACCTGAACGGCAACAGCAATTACAGTCCTTTCTGACCGAATTGGGGTGGTAGGGATGAGAAGCTTAATAGGGAAACTTGCTTGGTCCAATATTCGCAAAAGAAAAAGTGCAACGATTACGCTCTTCGTATTGATCATGATAGCTGCGCTGCTGTTGAACATTGGTCTCACGGTCAGCTTGAAGCTTAATTCTTTTCAGCAAGAAAAAATGACTGAATTAAAGACTCCAGAATTAAGTGCATATTTTGCAAAAGATGATCATCTAAAAGAGTACGAGGGGCTTGTGGATAGTTATCCATATACCGAATCTTGGGAGAATGAAGCAGCGATTCTATTAGCAGACGCAAAAATGAAGTATGGAGAAACGGATACTACTGTAGCTTTTATAATTCTCAATGCGGATACACCGCGGACAATGGGACTATTCAAGACTATTACCCCGCTCGAATCTAGGGATCCGAACTTGATCTATCTGCCTTATTTATTCCATGTAGGATCGGGGTATGAGCTAGGTGATAACTTTTCTTTTGTATACAATAATAACCAATTCTCTTATACCATCGGCGGATTTATTGAGGAGCCACTACTAGGGACGTTAACGAATGGAGCTTTAAAAGTATTTCTAAATGATGAAGGCTATAAGCAATTGGAGGAACGTCTTGGAACTGAAGCTCAGTATAGCTTTCTATCAGCAGATGTGACCGATCCTTCAAAGGATGTAAAGCTGGAACAAATGATAAGTGAGCGGATTTTTGCCTCAGGAATTAAGAGTCCATTTCAAGTAATGCGGGCGGAAGTCG
This sequence comes from Paenibacillus sp. VTT E-133280, assembly GCF_002264385.1. Taxonomy (NCBI): domain Bacteria; kingdom Bacillati; phylum Bacillota; class Bacilli; order Caryophanales; family Paenibacillaceae; genus Paenibacillus; species Paenibacillus sp. VTT E-133280. The sequence continues at coordinate 15,029 of NZ_NFUX01000019.1, read as the reverse complement.
GACTCGAAGGGAACCGTGTTTTTGTTAATCTTTTAGCAGCTATTTTGATCGTATTTGCACTTATTATGGTTCTGATTTCGCTTATTGTAATCCGGTTTCAAATATTAGGACATATTGAAGATAACTTGACTAACATCGGTGTTTTAAAGGCGAATGGTTATACCTCATGGCAGATCAAAAACTCGCTTCTCCTTCAGTTCACCGCGGTTTCCATCATCGCAGCTATACCGGGAGGAGGGGTAGCTGGGTTAGTTATGCCCTTGGTAGGGAATATGATTTCGTCTTCGATCGGACTGCTGTGGCCTGTATCATTTGAAGTGGGCAGTGCAGCGCTTAGTTTGGTTGTCGTCTCTGGACTGGTTGCTATTGTTACTTATTTGTCGAGCCGGCGAATTCGGAATATTACTCCGATTGCTGCTTTGCAGAGCGGAATCCATGCTCACAATTTCAAGCGGAACCCTATTCCACTCGAAACATCCCGAATGAATCTGCAATTCAGCTTAAGCCTTAAAGCTTTATTAAGACAGATGAAACAGAATATGATGATCATATTGATTGTTGCCGGATTAACCTTTTCTAGTATTTTTTGCTCTATACTGAATTTCAACTTTAAAGGAGATACCTCCGCCGTTATAAAGTTGGTAGGCATAGAACGAAGCGATTTCATGTTGTTGCCAAAGAACGAAGATCTGCAGCAGGGGATGTTTAGTGAATTAGAAGCTATGCCAATAGTTAAAAAGTTGACTGTATTGGATAGCCTGGCCGCTTCGATCAAAGATACTAACTTTATGCTTCGAGTGTCAGACGATTTTAGCCAGCTGGAGACGCAAACAACATACAAAGGCAGGCAACCCATTTATGATAACGAAATTTCGATTTCCGGTGTTATTGCAAAATTGGAGAATATAAATGTAGGGGACGAGGTTCCGGTCACTTTTAATGGTGTAACGGTGAATTATTTAGTCACTGGTCTAAGCCAGCAGATTAATCAACTTGGGATGGTAGCGAGCATGACTGGTGATGGAATGAAAAGACTGCAACCGGAGTACACCCCTCAGTCCATCAATGTGTATCTGAAAGACGGGGGAGATTCCAATGCTTTTGCGAAGGATCTGGAAGCGCGTTTCCCCGGACAATGGAGCATTACTAACGTTCGAGAAGCGATGGATAGTACACTTAATACTTTTACCTCAGCAGTATCTTCTATGACGGCGGTGATTACTGTGGTTACGATTTTTGTAGTCAGTCTAATTTTGTATTTAGTGATTAAGACGTTGATTATGAAACGTAAGCGGGAATTCGGCATTCTTAAAGGTATCGGATATACCACCTTTAATCTAATGACACAGATTACGTTCAGTCTTTTTCCGGTGATTGTAGTTGGAGTAGTGCTGGGGAGTTTAGTGGGGTATATTTTCTCGGATTCGGCGTTTGTATTATTGCTTTCAAGTCTAGGCATCTATAACGTTCAGCTGGCGGTTAGTTTGCCTCAAGTGCTTCTACTGTGTGCGGTCATTCTAGTAGTTGCTTATGTGGTATCCATGCTAGTTGCAAGACGGATTCGGAAGGTTAGTGTATATGATTTGATTATGGACTAAGCGCTTGAACAAGAAACAACGAGTTGGAGGTAGGCCGCACCTGTATTAATAGGTTTCGCAGCCACTCCATACTCGTTGTTATTTTTATTACATATTCATTCGTCCGTCATCATAATTGAATTGCCAATCGATGCCGAATTTATCTTTTAGACTGCCATAACACGAGCTCCAGAAGGTTTCTTGTAATTCCATGCCTACTTTGCCGCCTTCTTTAAGCTTATGGAAATATTTTTTTATGCCATCCAAATCCTTACTTACTACCGAAAGACTTATGTTGTTTCCTTCCACGAAAGGCATGCCTGGAAAAACATCAGAGAACATTACATTACTGCCTTCGATATTCAAGCGAGTGTGCATAACTAAATCTTTGGCTTCTTCAGGAAGAGTGAAATTGGGATCGGGTGGTGTTTCGCCAAAAGTCATGATTTGTGGACGTTCAACACCAAACACCTCCGCGTAAAATTCTGCAGCTTGACGACAATTCCCGTTGAAATTCAGATAAACATCGATAGACATTACTTCACTCCTTAAAAGTTTTGGTGGCATCGAAAGCATAGTTTAAAGTTAAAATTTAAGATATCTCGCGACTTCCATATTGTATCATTTACCAGTGTATAAACAAATATACTTATAGTCTCATTTGGTATGAACTTAAATATGACTAATCAAAAAAGCCGCTGGAATAAGATCCAGCAGCTCTTTCCCTATGATTTAATTCGTTTACCGAGCAGAATTAGTAGCCATATGATACCAGCACCTACTATGGCATGGCCGAGACCTGCAATATGCGGTAAGAAGCTGATATCAGTCCCGTTAATTTGCAGCATCCCGCGAGTGGCCATAGTACCGATCGTGATCAGGAGACCAATGTTATATACAATGTACCATGCACCAAAGGATTTAGCTTCATGGATATTAAATAACTTGGCCAGGATCAATGCGATTATAAAGAAGAAGAAGCCCAGTACAAGGATATGAGTATGAAGTGCAACTAAGATGGTGTTTCCTTCAAAATCATTCATTTTGGTAATTTCACGATAAGCAACACCCGCTATCAAACCAAGAATGGCATAGAAAAAAGAAGTGTAATACAATTTTTTCATGATCATGACTCCTTTATGTTTATTGTTATATTGAAATCATATCTTGCAAATAAGAACGCAGTATGAACAAATGAATATGTAGTGATTAATTTCACGAAATTGACAAAAATTAAACTCTTAAGCATGTCCCACATAGTTTCCACACAATATTTATCTATAATCATTAATATTATTGAACCCCACTATTCATTGGATTCAGGATGTTCGATGGCACGGGAGGATGAATATGAAAAAAGCGGATTGGATTATAGCCATTCTAGTTATGGGAATGGGTCTGATGTGCATGTTGGTTTCAGCAAATTTTTTTCGTATTGATTTTTTCCGTATTATAAAGTAGGAGATGGTTTTTTTGAAAAGAGGAGTATTTGCAGTAATCTGTGTAGTTATTTTGTCATTTGGAATTGGAACAGCAGCTTATGCTGCCGGGTTTGCTCCAAGCACTTTTAAAGAGATGTTGCCTTTTATGAAAGAAAGACATCCTAACTTAGGTGATTCCGAGCTAGAACAAATGTATAAGAGCTGTCATCAACAAGAGGGCATTTCTAATACTCGTGGAATGATGTAAGGCGATGTTGATGTAGAATCAACTTATATTTAACGCCTTTTAAAAAGAGCTCTTTGTTGCATACAACAAAGGGCTCTTATTTTATCTGTATTATCGCATAAGCATCGTATTATAATCTTAAGTTGCGGGGTTCAATGCTCCTTGATACTCATGCATTAAATTGTCGATTATCTGCTGTACGGACAATATCTCTTTAATCTCATGAACTCTGGACCCGGCAAACACTAACCCGTTCTTAACATCTCCCCTAAGGGAAGTTAGCAGAGATTCCATGGTACAAAAGCGATGAGAACAAACCTTTAGACAATTAGAGCATTTGGCTATTTTTAATTTGGCATCATCACTAATGCGTTCTGTGAATTCATTACGAATTGCTCTGCCATCTAGCCCCACTGTAGACTTAATTAGAATAGTATCACCCTGCTGGGCATCTACATATTTTTGCTTAAAGGCCAGTGGAGCATCACATTCATGGCTCGCCACGAAACGAGTCCCCATCTGAACACCAGAAGCTCCAATCCGAAGGGCTTTTGCGATATCTTCTCCTGTCAGAATTCCACCAGCAGCAATTACTGGAATCGAAACGGCTTCTACAACCTCAGGAAGAATTTCGAACATGGATCTCTCTGTACCCAAATGGCCCCCAGCTTCAAATCCTTCCACTACGACTGCAGAGGCACCAAGTCTTTCGGATATTCTGGCTAATTTGGCGGAGGAAACAATAGACACCACAGGAGTACCATACTCTTTACCCCAAGCATAAATATCTCTGGAAATCCCGGCTCCAGAAATAATAAAGTCCACTTTTTCTTCCAAAGCGACCTTCATTTTTTCGGCAAAATCCTTCATCGCGAATAGAACGTTCACCCCGATATATCCAATCCCTTTTGAGAGCTCTCTTGTTTTGCGAATATGCATTCTCAGTTCATCAGTGGTGATTCCTGTACCAGAAATGGTGCCGATCCCACCTGCATTGGCTACAGCAGCAGCTAAGCCACTTAAGGATATGCCTACGCCCATACCCCCTTGAATTACAGGAACCTTGGATTTAATATGCCCAAATTGGATTGTTGGCAGTTTCATATACGCACCTCTTTCACGAGTTGTAGACCGTTATACAATGTCTACTGGAGTAACAGCTATAAAGGTATCACAGTTAAATCTTTGCAGATGTGACTGTGCGCATGCTCAAACTATGTTAAATATCATGTCCATCATATAGGAGGGGAAAATATAGAAATCCGTTTATGATACAATAAATAGCAATATTAAAAGGAGAGAAGGACTATGTATGGAGTTTGAATATTTACTTCGTGTAGTTGGAGCTGGAATTTGTGGTGTTTTAGTTGGCTTTGAACGAAAAAGCCGGATGAAAGAAGCGGGAGTTAGAACGCATTTTATTGTTGCTTTAGGTGCTGCACTTATGATGATCATTTCAAAATATGGATTTCAGGATCAAGCGGATTGGTCCTATGTTAAACTCGATCCCGCACGTATAGCTGCCCAGGTAGTAAGTGGAGTGGGATTTCTTGGTGCAGGAATGATTTTCATGCATAGACACACTGTGAAGGGCCTGACAACTGCAGCGGGGATCTGGGCAACGGCGGGACTAGGGCTGGCGATTGGATCGGGCCTATATATTCTGGGTGGAGGAGCAACAATTATTATCTTACTCGGGCAAAAGATTTTGCATGGCCGATACAGTTGGCTGGCCTCACCGAAAACGCAACAGATTGTGATCTGTCTGACTAATTCAGAAGGAGCCGTGAGTAGAATTCAACAGCTCCTTGAAGAAAAAAATATTACCATTTTAAGCTTTCATGCTGAAAATAATAGTCTTGCCTCCGAATTGAATTTAGAAATAATCGTAAAATTTCCTGAATCGTTTAATGCTGTGAAATTGTTGTCACTGATACAAGAGGACGCGTCTGTTAAGGCAGTAGAGTTTCAATAATTTTTTAACACTCGCATCAAAAGTTGGTTTCTATATGAAGAACTTGCTTTTGATGCGGGTGCAATCTCCATTTCACTAAATCCGCGCACAATTCTACCCTTTTTCCAATATTCAGATTCACAAAACTTCTGCATCGATCCCAAACCTCTTTTTGTTTTTAAGATATTTCCACCACTTCTAAATTAAGTTTTTCCTATTTATAGTTTCCACTCGTCTATTATGAGAGAGTTTTGGTCTTTAGTGTTATGTTTGTGTCATGTATTTGAGGAGATTGTTATAAAAATCACATATTAAACGCTTTCATTTATTTCGAATAAAAAAATATGTCATTTATATTGACATACAATCAATGAGCCTTTATTATTAATCCCATCACTGGAGAAACTAAACTGAAATTTAATCAAATATTACATTAGCGTAGCTTAATTGGCAAATTTTTTCTTATTTTTATAGTTTTATTAGTTTGATTAATGCACTGAAGAAAATAATTAGGAGAATGTCTGTGAAAAAGCACGATCAGGATTTTATGAAGCGGCAAAATCGTTTGACGGTCTTCGAAATCATAAAAAATCAACAACCAATTTCTCGCGCTTCCATCGCCAAACAAACGGGTATGAGTCCTACAACTGTAAGTCGGATTGTTGGGGAATTAACTGAACAAGGGTATCTACTGGATTCTGATCAGGTATCTTCAGGATTAGGTCGGAAATCAACGTTGCTTGCTATGGTTGACGCTTCTGTGTTGTCGGTTGGGGTTGAACTGGATCGTAGTCTTATGATTGTAGGTATCGTAGATTTGCAAGGTAAGCTTCTTTGCAGCAGGCAATATCCGCGTACTCCGGACGAGAGTCCAGACAAGACACTGGAACGAATCAAAGAAGCAATTGAACAACTGACACAGCAGCATGTGATTGATAGAACTCGAATCGTCGGTATTGGCGTTGGACTTCCTGGCATTGTGAATAACGAAGAAGGGATTGTCGTCTTCTCGGTTCAGCTTGGATGGAAGAATGTCCCCTTAGCTAAACGCCTAAAGGAACTAACCGGTTTTGAAATTGCTGTGGATAATGAGCTGAAGGTTAGAGCTCTTGCTGAACATCTCAAAGGTGCTGCTGTTGGATCTGTCCGTACCGCACTATTGGGCTTCGGGCAAGGCGTTGGCTCGGCGATGATCCTTGAGGGAGAGATCTACCGCGGGGTGATGAACAGTGCTGGTGAAATAGGGCATACGACAGTGGATCCTAACGGAATGATGTGTGAGTGCGGTAAGGCGGGTTGCTTACAGACCTATATTAATATCAGCTCATTGTTGTCAGAAGCCAATCGGATTCGTCCGATTCGCTCAATCGAGGAGTTGTTTGAAGCAAAAGATGCAGGAGAGCATTGGGCGGTTCATTTGATTGAGCGAGCACTCATGTATATGGCGATTACCATCAACAATGTCGTATGCATGTATAACCCCGATAGTGTGATCCTGAGTGGAGAACTCGTTGACAAATTTCCGGATGTTTATGAAGCAGTCGAGAAGCTATATCTTTCACGCTTCACATGGGAACCCCTTCGTGGGTCTTTCACCATTCATCGTTCGATGTTGAACGAGAATGGTGTAATTATCGGATCTGGACTACTATCGCAAAATCGTTTTTTCGCATTGGATTAAAAATAAATACATCGAAGGAGGCCTGTACAGATGGGATTTACAACATTAGTAGAAGAATATCGCGGTGGCTTACTAGAGAATGTACATTACGGTGCAGTTAGTGTGGTCGATGAGAAAGGTAATATTTTGTATAAAGCAGGTAATCCGGAGCATATAACCTATCTTCGTTCAGCAGCTAAACCATTCCAAGCTTTACCGGTTATGAAGCGTCGGATCGATGAAGTTTATGGTTTGACAAGTAAGGAAGCCTCACTCTTTACTGCTTCGCACCGGGGAGAGGCCTTTCATATTGAAGCACTTGAATCTCTTTTTCAGAAAATGGGCTTAAAAGAAGAGGGACTTCATTGTTGTTCTACATACCCGCTGAATGAGGAAGCCAAGGCAGAGCGCCATCGGGCGAATGAGCCGACTCGTAAAATCTTTCATAATTGCTCAGGTAAACATGCAGGGTTAATGGGCCTTAGCAAATATATGGGTTGGGATATAGATACTTATTATAATCCTAACCATCCCGTGCAACAGGAAATCATTGATATTATGGCTTATATCGCAGAAGTATCGAAGGAATCCATTCCTCAAGGGATTGATGGCTGTGGTCTTCCTATCTTCGCACTCCCTCTTCATAAAATCGCTTATTCCTATTTAAAGCTAGCCTGTCCTGATTTGATTGAGAATACGGAAATACGTAACGCAGCTGCTGCGACTGCAAAGCTTATGAACGATAATCCAGTGATGATTGCAGATACGAAATTCGTCTGCTCGGAGCTTCTAAAGGATGATAATCTTACGGCAAAGGGCGGCGCTAAAGGTGTATATGGAATTGGTCTCCGAAAGGAGCGAATCGGTATCTCGCTAAAAGTATCCGATGGTTCTGAGCAAGTCTGGCCTTGTATCATCGCATCGATTCTGGAACGTTTAGGCTATAGCAATCAAGATACGATTGATCGTTTATACGCACTCGTGCCGAACACTATTGTTAATGATGGCGGCACAGTTGTAGGCGAACGCCGTGCTGTATTCCAATGGGAAGTCTGATTATAAGGATCGGGAATAATCTTCAAGTCTCATGAATAATTGGACTGGGAGCTTTTCTAATACATCGTTTCTAAAGGGGAGTGTATAACATGAAAGTCAAAGGAAAAGTATGGTCAATGTTCATGCTGCTGCTTATTACAGTAGTAGTGACTGCAGGGTGCGGCAACAAAGCAAACAACGAGGGACAAGGCGGCAATACCGCTGGTGGAACTGAAACTAGCACCCCAACTACAAAAAATGATAAAGACATTGTAATTGCCATCAATTCTAACTTTATTACGCTGGACCCTCATAACGCAAGCGATACACATTCAATCAGCGCTGCCAGAACGATGTACGAAGGTCTAATGGGTTTTGATGAGAATATGAACGTTGTTCCTGTTCTTGCTTCAAGCCACACTATTAGTGAAGACGGATTGGTATATACATTTACTTTGCAAGAAAACGTTAAATTCCAAGACGGCACTGATTTTAATGCCGAAGCAGTGAAGGTGAATATTGCCCGTATTCAGGATGAGAAGAATAATCTGAGACTGCGCAAAAGCTTCGCCAAGGTGGCCAAAGTGGAGACTCCTGATGCCAAAACCGTGGTTATTACACTCAGCGAGCCATACAACGCATTTTTAAACAAGGTTGCAATGGCGCCTATCATTAGCCCTAAAGCTATAACAGAGAATGGGGCCGATATTTCAAAAAAACCTGTAGGTACTGGCCCATTTAAGTTCAAAGAGTGGGTGCAAGGTGATCGTCTAGTTGTTGAGAAGAATGCGGATTACTGGCAAAAAGACTTGCCGAAAGTGGACAGTATCACCTTTAGACCTGTACCAGAGAATGGATCACGGATTGCGATGCTAAAAACTGGTGAGGCTGATTTCATTTATCCAATGCCAACCGAGCAAGTATCCGAGGTTGAAGGTCTTGAAGGAATTACTGTAGATACCATCGATTCTACCATTGTTCGTTATGTAACGTTAAATACGATGAAAAAGCCTTTCGATGATGTAAAGGTACGTCAAGCCATTAACTATGCTATCAACAAAGAAGCATATATCAAGGTTGTGAAATCGGGTCTTGGCGCTAAGCTTGATTCCACGATGTCTTCCAAAACACAATATTACTCCCAACAAACAGGTTATGACTATGACATTGAAAAAGCTAAGCAACTGCTTGCTGAAGCGGGGTATCCAGACGGATTCGAAACCGAAATTTGGGGAGAAAACGAATCTGAAACCATGAAGGGTATGCAATTTATTCAACAACAGCTAGCACTTGTAGGCATCAAGGTAGAAGTGAAGTCTATGGAAGGCGGTACATTGTCTGACCAAATTAATGCTGCTAAAACACCTGAAGAAGCAAAAATTCAAATGTGGTATGTCAGCTGGTCTCCATCCTCCGGTGATGCAGATGGTGCTACTAGAGGTTTGTTCAGTAGTGAAATGTTCCCACCAGCTGGCTCGAATACAGCTTATTATAAAAATGAAAATGTAGATAAATGGATTGCGGAAGCAAACAAATCTGTTGATCCGGAAGCGGCTAAATCTATTTATGCAAATATTCAAAAAACAGTATGGGAAGATGCTCCTTGGGCATTCATGGGCGTTGACCAAATCATCTCAGGCAAAAGATCTAATCTGGAAGGTGTTAAAGTCTTCCCGGATGGTTCCATTAATGTCCTAAATGCAGAAGTGAAATAATTCAAGTCAAACGCAAGATTTAATTTCCCAAGAATTGAACGAGGCCGCTTCTTAAGAATGGTAGGAGGCGGCCTCAGTTAAATCATTTGTCGATACTGAAGGGGGCTTATGAGTTGGGTAGATATGCTTTACAAAGACTCCTCGGGGTTATTCCGTTGCTATTCATTGTATCGGTATTAGTCTTTCTGTTTATTCACTTAATTCCGGGCGATCCGGCCCGGCTTATTGCGGGTAAAGACGCCACACTTGAAGAGATTCATGGCATTCAAGAGCAACTAGGTCTCAATCTGCCGCTGTGGAATCAATACATAAACTACATGAGCGATCTACTGAGTGGTAATCTGGGCAATTCGATTCGATCAGGGATTCCAGTAACCGATATGCTAGAAAGTAGAGTAATGCCTACCTTGTGGTTAACGTTTCTCAGTATGGCTTGGGCGCTTGTCATTGGTCTTCTAATTGGTGTTATTTCAGCGGTTTATCGCAATAGATGGCCTGATCACTTAGGCACATTGACAGCCATTTCGGGGATGTCGATCCCTGGATTCTGGTTAGGTTTGGTACTCATTCAGATTTTCTCGGTAGAGCTTGGCTGGTTTCCGACCGGTGGTGTGGATTCCTGGAAGTCTTATATTCTTCCTTCCATTACACTTGGAATGGGGATTATGTCGATGCTGGCTCGTTACTCTCGGTCATCGATGCTAGAAACGTTACGGGAGGATTATATCCGAACAGGACGTGCGAAAGGCTTACGCGAGTATGTTGTTATTAGCAGGCATGCGTTGCGTAATTCTCTTATTCAGGTCGTTACTGTAGCTGGACTTCAATTTGGGTTCTTGCTTGGTGGATCGGTAATGGTTGAGACAGTTTTCAGTATTCCTGGTCTTGGAAGACTGCTGGTGGATTCCATTTTGTTCCGGGATTATACAGTTATTCAAGCTTTGCTGCTGCTGTTTTCAACACAATTTATCCTTATCAATTTAATTGTAGATTTATTGTATGGCGTACTTAATCCGAAAATCAGGTTTTCTCAGTAAGCTAGAGTAACTGAGAAACAGAATTACGATAGTTTTCTGGAGGGTGAATATAGGATTAGGAGGGATATCATGAGCGACAATTCGGCGGTAATGGGAACTAATTCCCCTATACCCGGAGAGGTAATAGCCCCGGAGAAAACAAAAGGCCGCGCGGCTGTTTTTATTCGCAAGTTCAGCAAACAAAAGATGCCCCTTGTGGCTGCATTTTTTATCATATTGCTTTTTTTAATTGCCATTTTCGGGCCATTTCTGACCCCTTATAATCCAGATGAACCGAACTATGATGCGCTAATGCAGGGCCCGTCTGCCAAGCATTGGGCGGGAACGGATGAATACGGCCGTGATATTCTAAGTCGCTTAATTGATGGTACAAGGTTGACTTTGGCGGTCAGCCTGAGTTCCGTATTGATTGCAGGTGTACTTGGAACCATCCTTGGCCTTATCAGTGGATATTATGGCGGTTGGCTGGATCGGATTATTATGCGTGGCAGTGACGTATTGTTCTCATTCCCTGATTTACTGCTTGCCATTGGGATCGTCGCTATACTTGGGCCTGGTTTATCCAACGTTGTGATTGCAGTTGCAGTCTTCGGTACACCCTCGTTCGCCCGCATTATCCGGAGCGTAACATTGTCTGCGAAGGAAACGTTGTTTGTTGAAGCAGCCCGTTCAATGGGTGCGAAGAATCGCCGAATCATTTGGCGACATATTTTTCCTGAAACGGTCCCTAGTATTATCGTTAATCTATCCATGAAAATTGGCGGGGCAATCTTAGCCGCTGCGTCATTAAGCTTTCTTGGAATGGGTGCGAAGCCAACGGAGCCCGATTGGGGGGCAATGTTAAGCATGGGGCGCGATTATTTAAGTATTGCTCCACATATCGTTTATTTTCCGGGTTTAGCTATATTTTTGACAGTACTTGCATTTAACCTGGTCGGGGACGGACTGCGCGATGCTCTTGATCCCAAAATGAAAAACTAAGGAGGGACAAGACATGACTCAAAATTTGCTGGAAGTACAAGGGCTGAAAACGGAGTTTAAACGCGGCGATGGAAGTATAACGGCAGTTGCAGGTGTTGACTTTGTGATTAAGAAAGGTGAAGTGCTGGGTCTAGTTGGAGAATCCGGCTGTGGCAAAAGTGTTACCTCACTGTCGATTATGCGGCTTCTTAAGGATACGCCAGGCAGAATTTCTGGCGGTTCTGTTCGTTTCGAGGGAACGGATCTAACAAAGGTTACGGACAAAGAGATGCGCCAGATACGGGGAAATGAAATGGCGATGATTTTCCAGGAGCCGATGACTTCACTTAATCCTGTGCTGAAGATTGGCTTGCAATTGATGGAGCCGATCATGTTGCATCTTGGTTATGGTCGGAAGAAGGCCCGTGAACATGCCATTCATATGTTGCGGTTAGTTGGTATACCACGTGCGGAAGATTTGGTGGATGAATATCCGCATCAGCTCTCTGGCGGTATGAGGCAGCGTGTAATGATTGCGATGGCGATGTCTTGCCACCCGAAACTGCTGATTGCAGATGAACCAACAACGGCGCTTGATGTGACGATTCAAGCTCAAATCCTTGATCTAATGAAGCACCTGAAAGAAGAACAGGATATGGGGATGCTGCTCATTACCCATGACCTTGGGGTTGTAGCTGAACTATGTGATCGTGTAGTTGTAATGTATGCTGGCCGTGTAGTGGAGGAAGCTTCCGTTCATGAACTATTTGCAAGACCGCAGCATCCGTATACGAAGGGTTTAATACAATCCGTTCCAAAGCTGCGTCAAAACGTACGTCGCTTGGATTCCATTAAAGGGAATGTACCTGACCTTTCACAAATGCCAACGGGCTGTAAGTTTGCACCTCGCTGCGATTATGTCACAGAGCGCTGTCTCTCGCAGGAGCCAGAGTTACTTCCGATTGAGGGACTAGAGCGAAAGAGTCGTTGTTGGCTTACACAGCAGGAGAACACGGAAGGAGGGGAAGGTTTGTGAAGGAGACTCCACTCATTGAAGTTAAAAGTCTGAAGAAGTTTTTTTCGGTGAAGAAGGGCTTTTTCGGAACTACTAGATATTTGCACGCAGTTGATGGGATCTCATTCGCTATACGTAAAGGAGAAACGTTCAGTCTTGTAGGTGAAAGTGGCTGTGGTAAATCTACTACAGGAAGATTGGTGACTCGCTTGCTGGAGCCGAATGACGGTGAAGTGTGGTTTAAGGGTCAAAATATTAGCCATATCTCAGACAATCAAATGCGTCCTATTCGTAAAGATATACAAATGGTGTTCCAAGACCCTTATGCTTCGCTTAATCCACGAATGAAGGTGAAGGATCTTGTGGCTGAACCTCTGCTTATTCATACAAAGCTCTCGTCCAAAGAACGGGATAAACTAGCATGCGAGTTACTAGAGACCGTGGGATTAAATAGTATCCACGCCGAGCGCTACGCTTTTGAGTTCAGCGGTGGACAGCGACAACGGATTGGAATCGCCCGGGCATTGTCTGTTCGACCAAGCTTAATCGTGGCAGATGAACCTGTGTCAGCACTGGATGTTTCGATTCAGTCACAAGTGCTAAATCTGTTGCAGGATCTGCAGGAAGAGTATGGCCTGACGTATTTATTCATTTCACATGATCTAAGTGTTGTTGAGCATATTAGTGATCGAATCGGAGTTATGTATCTGGGTTCCCTCGTAGAGACGGCGGATAAAGATACCTTGTATGATCGTCCAATGCATCCATACACACAAGCACTGCTATCTTCTGTACCTGTACCCGATCCTACCTTAAAGAAGGAGCGCATTATTCTGAAGGGAGATCTTCCAAGTCCGGTTGATCCACCGTCGGGATGCCGTTTTCACACAAGATGTCCTTCCTGTATGGAAATCTGTAAGCAGCATGTACCGATATTTCGAGAAGTCGAACCAGGTCATGAGGTTGCATGTCATTTATTTGATGAAGAAATGTTGAAATTAGAGCGGTAACTGAAATTGTGAGATCACTTTACGGAAAAGAAGGGACAGCGATGAATATCTTATTCGATTCCGCTAATGTGGCGGATACTATTGTCTATTTAGCTTATGAAGAGGAGTCTTTTCCTTTTAGGCTGGGAGCGCCCCACAAACAGTGCAGCAGTGTGACTTGGTTACATGCTCGCACTGAGGAAGAGTCTGATGTGTTAGCGGTAGGAATGGGAAAGCGCAAGGATATTACGCTTGAGAGGATTCGCCGAGCGGGTGGATCTGCTGCTCGTGCAATTCTGAAGGAAGGACGAAGTAGTGCTTCACTTGTTCGCTTAGCATCCGAGGCAATAAATAGGAATAGGGATATTTCTGCTGCTGATGAATTACAAGCTTGGATAGAAGGTTGGATTCTCGGCTTATACCGTTTTCAAACTTATCGGGGAACTACCAAGGTGGAAGGCTCTGTTGATTTACAGCTTCAATCGATAGATTGGCCTGACCTATCATCAATTGAAATGGAAGCTGTACGGGTTTCTGCACAGATACGCGCAGAAGGTGCCGTAGTTGCTCGTGATCTTGTGAATGAGGTACCTGGTACACTGAATCCTGACCGTTTTGCGGAATGGATGGCAGAATTTTTCGACCGTGATGATGCTGCTTTGAAAGTCCATATCTATCGAGGACAGGAGCTTGTGGAACTTCAGATGAATGGGTTGCTCGCAGTTGGAGCAGGAAGTAAGCACGCTCCAGCCCTTGTTGAAATTCGTTACAAGAGTAACCCTGACTTACCGATGTTAGCACTGGTAGGAAAAGGTGTAACCTTTGACTTAGGTGGCATGAATGTGAAGACGGCTAGCGATATCAGCGATGCACGCATGGATATGGGTGGTGCGGCTGCTGTAATTGGGGCTATGGATATTTTGATAAGGAAGCATGCCAATGTAAATGTGACCGCACTTATTCCAGTCGTTGATAATGTGCCAGATGCTAAGGCGATGTTACCTTCTTCTGTTATCCGCTACCCTAACGGGCTAACCGTTCAGGTTGCGAATACGGATGGCGAGGGTCGACTTATCATAGCGGATGCGCTTATTCATGCCGCAAATATCGGAGCAAAGCAAGCTATTGATATTGCTACCCTAACTGGAAATGTCGGTGCGGCGCTCGGATTAGGCATCGCGGGCATATGGGGTGATGTTGATATAACGCAGAGCCTAGTGGAGATCGGTGAGCGCAATGGAGAACGACTGTGGCCCATGCCGTTAATGGATGAATATGAAGCAGATCTCCAGAGTAATTACGCTGATCTCCGCAATGTAAGTACTTCCCCCTTTGCAGGTGCGATTACAGCAGCCTTATTTATTCGGCGCTTTGTAGCAGAATCGATGAGCTGGGTTCATATTGATATGGCTGGGACGG